>JBEGLE010000046.1:0-5828 GCA_041183725.1 Pseudomonadota bacterium
AGCACCACGCGGCGGCGCCCGCACACTGGAGCCTGTCTTTCTCTGAACTGGCGCAAACGGCGGGGCAGCCACCCGCGCAGAACAGCCTCGCTTGGTATCGGCTGGCCTGCTTTTTGCCCGCGACCATGCCCGCTGGGGTGAATGTTTCGGCAACCGACGCCGACGCCGCTCAGGCTGAGGCTGACTATAGGCGAATCATCGCCGATCTTGGCCCTTGCCAGAGAAATCGCGCACTTTAAGATCACGCTGCCTCTGGCCTTTCCCCCTGCTCTGGCTTAGGGGCGCGCCCGAAAGGGAAGATCATGGCGCAACCACTTCGTATTGCACTGGCTGGACTGGGAACCGTGGGAGCAGGCGTTATTCGTCTGGTCGAAGCGAATGCCGATCTGATCGCCCGCCGCGCCGGCAGGCCATTGCAGATCACCGTAATCAGCGCGCGTGATCGTTCCAAGAATCGCGGCGTCGACCTATCTGGCTATGCCTGGGAAGACGATATGGTGGTGATGGGTGAACGCGGCGATGTCGATGTCGTCGTGGAACTGGTTGGCGGATCCGATGGCCCGGCCCTTGCTCTTGCGCGCACCACGATAGAAGCTGGCAAGGCTTTGGTTACCGCCAATAAGGCTATGGTCGCCCATCACGGACTGGAATTGGCGCAAAAGGCCGAAGCGGCAAAGGTTCCCTTCAAATTTGAAGCCGCCGTTGCTGGCGGCATTCCCGTGATCAAAGGCCTGCGCGAAGGCGCGGCGGCCAATGCGATTGAACGGGTCTATGGCATCCTGAACGGCACCTGCAATTTCATTCTATCCACAATGGAAGACACCGGCCGCGACTTTGCCGATGTTCTGGCAGAGGCGCAGGCCAAGGGCTTTGCCGAAGCCGATCCCAGCTTTGACGTTGAAGGCACCGATGCCGCGCACAAGCTGGCGATTCTGGCGTCTATCGCCTTTGGTGCGCGGCTGGATTTTGCCGCGGTTGAAACCAGCGGCATCACCCGCATCATGGCTGCCGATATCGCGCAAGCCGATGCCTTGGGCTATGTGATTCGCCTGATCGGCATGGCCGAGCCAGACAGCGCCAGCGGCACCAACCGTCTGTTCCAGCGCGTCCAGCCGCACCTTGTGCCGTTTGATCATCCATTGGCCCATGTTGATGGGGCGACCAATGCCGTGGTGGCAGAGGGCAACTTCTCTGGCCGTCTGCTGTTTCAGGGCGCGGGTGCCGGTGATGGCCCAACCGCCAGCGCCGTGGTTGCCGATCTGATCGACATTGCCCGCTCACTCTCCGCCAATGGCGAGGCTGGGCCGCCGTTCTCGGTTCCGGTTGCTGAACTGGAAACGATGGAGCCCGCCGAATCCGGCCATCGCACGGGCCGCGCTTACATTCGTTTTGTTGTCGCGGATCGCCCCGGTGTTCTCGCCGAGATCACCGCCGCCATGCGCGATGCCGGGGTTTCGATCGAGAGCCTGATCCAAAAAGGACGGCACGAGGAAGAGGGCGAAGTAATTGTGGCCATGGTCACGCATGAAGGGCCTGAGAGCGCAGTATCCGAAGCCCTTCGTTTGCTCGATGGCTCCCCCTGCCTAGCCCGCCCGCCGCTGGTCATGCATATTTTGGGGGAATAGGTTTCTGGGGCATAGACTTTCTGGAGAATAAACCGGGCAATCAGCGGTCAGATATTTCCCCATTGGCGACCTTTTCAGCGTCTGAGCCTTTAGGCGCTTCGGGCAAGGCCTTCACATCGATCACATAAATGATCGGCGGGGCGTTACCCATACCGATACAGCCGCGGCTGCAATCGGGCAGGCCGCTGACATTAGGGGCATGGGGCACGCCCGTATTAAGCGCATCATGCGAGGCACGGTCGCTATCGCTGGTTGAGGGCACCCGAATGTCCTCGCCATGATCCGAGCCACACACCACAATTTCCCCACCGTTGCTTGCCGCGCCGCAACGCGCCGAGCGGCGCTGCGCGGTGATCATCAGGTTAAGCGGGCCCAGTGGCTTTGCCTCTGCCGTCGGCGAAGGCTGCTGCGCCCACGCCATATTAGGCGCCAGCAACAGCAGCCCAGCCAGAACATGGTGGCGCATGGCAGTGGGATAAGGGCCTATCCTGAGCATGTAATCATTCCTCTTAGCCGCATGTGCCAAGTCTGTTCGTAATCACATTGTCATAGGCTGACTATACTCGACAGCACCGCATCCCCCAGCTAAGCGCAATCGTAAATACCTATCCAAGGATCGCCCTCCCGACATGAGCACTGCCCCGATTACCCCCGCCAGCCAAGTTCTCGATCGCGTTCTGGTTCTCGAAATGGTCCGCGTTACCGAAGCGGCGGCGATCGCCGCATCGAAGCTGGTCGGTCGTGGTGATGAAAAAGCGGCAGACCATGCCGCAGTCGAAGCCATGCGCGCCGCTTTTGATGAACTGGCGATCGACGGCACCGTGGTGATCGGCGAGGGTGAGCGCGATGAAGCGCCGATGCTCTATATCGGCGAAAAGGTTGGCGGTGCGCAGGGCACGGGCCCGAAGATCGACATTGCGCTTGATCCGCTGGAAGGCACGACGATCACCGCCAAGGCTGGCCCGAATGCGCTGGCCGTTCTGGCCTGCGCCGAAGAAGGCAACCTGCTCAACGCACCCGACGTCTATATGGACAAGCTGGCTGTCGGCCCGGGCTATCCCGAAGGGATCATCAGCCTAAGCAAGACCCCAACCGAAAACGTAAAGGCCGTGGCGGCTGCCAAGGGGGTTGCGGCCAATGAAATTAACGTCTGCGTGCTGGATCGTCCGCGCCATGCCGAACTGATTGCCGAGCTGCGCGGTTTGGGTTGCGGCGTTGTGCTGATCGGCGATGGCGATGTGGCCGGGGTTATCGCAGTTACCAACGATGATACCAACATCGACCTCTATATGGGCTCTGGCGGCGCACCGGAAGGCGTGCTGGCCGCTGCCGCACTGCGCTGCGTTGGGGGGCAGTTCAATGGCCGCCTGTTGTTCCGCAACGATGATGAACGCGGCCGGGCGCGCAAATGGGGCATCACCGATCTGAACAAGATTTATACCCGTGATGAACTGGCCAAGGGCGATTGCATCTTTGCCGCCACCGGCGTGACCGATGGCTCGTTGCTCGACGGCGTTAAGCACCGCAAAGACGGCACGATGACCACCCACACCGTGGTGATGCGCGCCAGCTCTGGCACAGTGCGGTGGGTCAAGGGCGAACACCGCAAGGTTAGCTAAGACGCCCCTGCTTTGGCGGGGACGGCAACCTAGACGCAACTGGGCACCGCCGCTTGCCTTTGGGTTCACGGCCAGTGCGCAAGCCTGCGTAGCGATTTTCCTATGCAAATCCCCAAGTCTGAAGCGCGAAAATATTGCAATCCGAAGACTCTTGGCTAGAGCCTCCGCTTAGCGAATCCTGATCCGGACAAAGGGCTGCCCCATGAAAATTCTCGCCGGCAATTCCAACCTGCCGTTGGCCCGTGCCATCGCAGACTATCTTGAGCAGCCGCTGACCAACGCCAGCGTCCGCCGTTTTGCCGATGAAGAGGTCTTCGTGGAAATCCACGAAAATGTGCGTGGCGAAGATGTGTTCGTTGTCCAATCCACCAGTTTTCCGACCAATGACAACCTGATGGAACTGCTGATCTGCACTGATGCGCTGCGCCGCGCTTCGGCCAAGCGGATCACGGCGGTTGTTCCCTATTTCGGTTATGCCCGCCAAGATCGCAAACCCGGCCCGCGCACGCCAATTTCAGCCAAGCTGGTTGCCAATCTGATCACCACGGCCGGGGCCGATCGCGTCTTGTCCGTCGATCTGCACGCCGGGCAGATTCAGGGCTTCTTCGATATTCCGACCGACAATCTCTATGCTGCCCCGGTCATGGCGGCCGATATTCAGGCCCGTTACGGCGATCAGGCGCTGATGGTTGTATCGCCCGATGTCGGCGGCGTTGTCCGCGCCCGTGCGCTGGCCAAACGGCTGGACAATGCCCCCTTGGCAATTGTTGACAAACGCCGCGATAAACCCGGCCAATCCGAAGTGATGAACATTATCGGTGATGTGAAGGGCCGTGCCTGCATCCTCATCGACGATATTATCGATTCTGGCGGCACCCTGTGCAATGCCGCTCAGGCCCTGCTTGATGCCGGCGCTGCCAGCGTGACCGCCTATATCACCCACGGCGTCCTGTCCGGCGCGGCCGTGGCGCGCGTGAACAATTCGGCGCTGAAGGAACTGGTGATCACCGACACCATTCAACCCACCGATGCCAGCGCCAGCTCTGATCGCATCCGTGTGCTTCCCATCGCCCCGCTGATCGGCGAAGCGATCCGCCGTATTGCTGATGAAAGCTCGGTTTCCAGCCTTTTTGACTAGGATCAGGATGGCGGGTTTTGCCTGCGCAAGCCTATATCGCCGCGATAGCCGATAGGCGCGGATGGTCTGGCAGGACTGAGCGGTAAAATTCTGCGATCCGCGCCATATCGGCAGCATAGTCGCCGCTGAGAGTAAGCTCTGGCCCCAAGCCGCCGCGTTTGCTGGCGTGGTCAATCCAAGCCAGCACAATCGGCACCCCGGCCCCCAGCGCGATATGGTAAAAACCGGATTTCCAAAGCGGCGCGCCTTTGCGGGTCCCCTCTGGGGCCACCACCAGCATCAGCTCCTCCCGCTGACCAAATTCGGTGATTATCTGATCAACATAATTGTGCCGAGCATGCCGCACCACCGGCACCCCGCCCATTTCCCGCATGAACCGGCCCATCGGCCAGTGGAACAGGCTATGCTTGCCCATAAAACTGGGATGGATACCCAGTGTGTGGGTTGCCCCCAGAAAGAAGATAAAGTCCCAATTGCTGGTATGCGGCGCCCCAACAATCACACAGCGCCGCGTCTTGGGCGCCTTGCCTAACAAGGTCCAACCCTGCAGGCGATAAACCCCCAACAGCACAAACAGCACTAGCCGGGTGAACCACGAAAGGCGGCGGTTATTGGGGATGTCTTCCATATCAGAACCCTGCGCCAGTCGGCCAATCAGCCGATGCCATGCCAAATACCTTAAACAGTGTGCCCATCTGATCCGGCCCAATCAAGCGATCGCGCGCAGTGACAAGTGCCGCAGTCTGATCCGGGGCAGTCTTGCTGAGCGCTGCGGTACGGGCTTCAATACCCAGTGCTTGTAGCCAAGACCCTTGCGACACCGTGCCCAGCCAACCGCATCCCCGCGCCTGCACCACCGGAACCAGCGTGGCAAAATCGACCAAGGCGGTCAGATCCGCCTCACCCGGCATGGCGAAGGGATCAAGCTTGGTATGGTTGCGCACCGCCTGCAGGCTTGAGCCGGTTTGCACCGCATCATAGCCATAATCGATCACCAAGCCCGCGCCGCCTTGGCTGGCCAGGCGCGCAGCCAGTTCGTCTATGACAGCAGCCGCGCCGGGGCAGGTTTCAATAATCGTGCCCGGATCTGCCCCGCGCCGATCCTCTGGCACAGCGGCATCCATCGGCAGGGTACCTGCCACCGGAACAAAGCATCCATCGCGGCAGGCCACCATCCTTTCGCGCCAACCGGCCTCGGTCATCACCAATTGGCGCACCGGCAGGGCATCCAGAAATTCATTGGCAACCAGCAGCAGCGGTCCCTGATCGGGAATTGTTGTGAGGTCATCATGCCACTGGGCATCGGGCAAGAGATCGGCTTGCAGGCGGCGCAGCGCGGGTGAGGTCTCCACCAGATGGACCTGCGGCGCCAAGCCAAAGCGCCGCGCTGCCGCCAAGGCATCGCGCGCCAATGTGCCGCGCCCTGGTCCCAGTTCAACATAGTGC
>JBEGLE010000047.1:0-6535 GCA_041183725.1 Pseudomonadota bacterium
ATTGATGTCATTGCCTCTGGCCATGATCCGCGTGGGCCGGAAGACAAGCGCCTGCCCTTTGCCGATGCCGAACCGGGTATGGCTGGGGCTGAAACGCTGCTGCCGCTGACCCTGAACTTGGTGCGCGATGGCGTGATTGATTTCGATCGCGCCTTCACCCTGCTAGCCAGCAATCCGGCCCGCCTATTGGGACTGGGCGCCGGGCAACTTACGCCTGGCTATCAAGCCGATATCGCCGTGATTGATCCCGATCGCCCGTGGATTGTCGATTCCGATCGCATGGCGGCAGCGGCAGGCAATACGCCGTTTGATCGCCAGCCGGTGCAAGGCCGCTGCACCGCGCTGTTCAAGGGCGCGGTTAAGGTTGCCTAACTTTCCGGCCCCAAGACCATGACCGCAACCTCTGGTAGCCGGATTGCCGTGCTCGATCTGATCCGCGGTGTTGCGATCCTTGGCATTTTGGCGGTCAATATCGAAGGCTTTGCCGGACCAATCGCCGCCACCCTTTCGCCTGACTGGAACGGACCAGTCTCAGGTCCCAGTCATTTTGCCTTTGCCGCAGTGCTGATCCTGTTCGAAGGCAAGATGCGCGCCCTGCTCAGCTTGCTGTTCGGTGCCAGTATGTTGCTGTTTATCGAGAGTGCTGAGGCTGCCGACCGCGATGGTGATAGGCTCCAGTTGCGCCGGCTGTGCTGGCTGGCGGTGATTGGCTATCTCCATTCTGCCTTGGCATGGTGGGGTGATATTCTGTTTACCTATGCCTTTGCCGGCTTCTTTGCCCTGCTGCTGCGCCATCTTTCGCCCAGAACTATGGTCGCGGCTGCTCTGATGGCATTCGCGATTTGGCATGGCGGCAATGCGCTGGAAAATCTGCCTTCAGTTCGCAGCGAAATCCAGTTCATCGCGGGCACAGCCTCGCCGTCCGAGCAGGCCACCCTATGGCAAGAACGGGCGCGAGATCATCAGGATACCTTGGCCGAACAGCGCCGAGAACAGGGCGGCTATCTGCCTCTGGTACGCCACAAGTTCAGCGAAGAGGCTGCGCTGCCTCTGATTATGGCCGTGAATACCTTTGGTGAAGTTTTGCCCCTGATGTTGCTGGGCATGGCCTTGTTCCGCAGCGGATTTTTCACCGGCGGCTGGCCTGCCGGGAAATTGCGCGGAATCGCTCTGTGGGGGATTGGCGCGGGCGGTGTGACAACAATCGCCATCACCGCATTTGCGTGGACCCATGGCTTTCCGCCGCGGATGATGAATGCGATTTTGGCTTGGTGGATGGCCCTGCCGCATCTCGCTATGGCGCTGGGCTTTGCTGCGGTGCTGGTGCTCAAAGCACCAGTTCTGGGCAACAGCGCTTTGGGCCGCCGGATCATTGCCGTGGGCCGCATGGCGCTCAGCAATTATCTGGGCTGCACTTTGATGATGACCGCGCTGTTCTATGGCTGGGGCTTGGGGCTGATGGGCAAGGTGCCCGAAAGCCTCTATTGGCCCTTTATTCTAGGCGGTTGGGTCGTCATGCTCTGGGCCAGCCCGCTATGGCTTCGCCGTTATCGCCAAGGGCCAGTCGAATGGCTTTGGCGCTCGCTCACCACGTGGCAGTTTCAGATATTTCGCCGCTGATTGGCTTAATCTTTGGCGAAAGGATTCTTTGGGCTGCGCAGGGTTAGCCGAATCGGCACGGCTTCAAATCCCAGCTCCCGGCGAATACCGTTCACCAGATACCGGCGATAACTCTCCGGCAATTGATCCAGCCGCGTACCAAACAACACAAAGCCCGGTGGCCGCGTTTTGGCTTGGGTAATATAGCGCAGCTTGATTCGTTTACCCCCCGGCGCTGGCGGTGGATTGGCTTCCAGCGCAATATCGAACCAGCGGTTCAGCAGGCCCGTGGGCACGCGCTTTGACCAAGCCTCGCGAATTTCAAAGGCCACGCGCATCAGCTCATCAAGTCCCTTGCCGGTACGGGCAGAGACCGCGAGCAAGGGCACACCGCGCACCTGGGCCAGACCTTCATCCAGCGCGGTGCGAATACCGTTAAACAGGCTGGATGGCCCTTCGGCCACATCCCACTTGTTCACCGCGATGATGAGCGCCCGGCCTTCTTCAAGCACCATCGATGCAATCTTCAAGTCCTGGTGTTCCAGTCCCTTTGTCGCATCGAGCAATAGCACCACGACTTCAGCAAAATCGACGGCGTGGCGGGCATCAGCAACAGACAGTTTTTCGAGCTTTTCAATGACCCGCGCCTTCTTGCGCATACCAGCGGTATCAATCAGCCGCACCGGCCGAGCTTCGTTGGTCGCCGGATCAGTCCAAGCCCAATCGACCGCAATCGAATCGCGGGTAATCCCGGCTTCAGGCCCGGTCAGAAGCCGATCTTCTCGCAGGAAAGCATTGATAAGCGTTGATTTCCCGGCATTCGGCCGGCCAACAATCGCCAGCTTCAGCGGAGCCTGAGGATCGTCCTCGTCAAAGCCCTCAGCCGCATCGTCCGCATCCCCTTCAATAAAAGGGAGAAGCGCGCTGAATAGATCGCCCATGCCTTCGCCATGTTCGGCTGAAACGCCAATGGGTTCGCCGAATCCCAAGGCATAGGATTCTAGCAGGCCAGATTCGCCGCCCCGCCCTTCCGCCTTGTTGGCCAAAAGCAACACAGGAACGGTTGAAACCCGCAACCAGCGGGCAATTTCTTCATCAAGCGGGGTAACCCCGGCCCGGGCGTCAATGGTGAACAGCGCCAAATCAGCGCCATGCAGTGCGGCCTCGGTCTGGGCCCGCATGCGGCCCGGCAGGCTGGCGGGATCTTCATCCTCCCAACCGGCAGTATCAACAATGGTGAATTCCAGCCCCAGCAGGTTGGCTTCACCAAACCGGCGATCGCGGGTTACCCCCGGTTGATCATCAACCAAGGCGAGCTTTTTGCCGACCAACCGATTGAACAGAGTCGACTTGCCGACATTAGGACGGCCGATGATGATGACATTTGGCTTCATGATTACCTAGGGCAGTGGCCTGTCCTGCCGCAATCTGCAAGCGTTGTGCAACGATTGTGCAACCCAATTACAAATCTCTTGCTTGGGCCCCGCCCAATCCACGTGCTCAAATTCGGGGAATTGGGAGAGGGAGCCCTGCTAAATCTGATCACACTTTGCTGGCAATAGGGGCATCTTCACCCAAGTCTTCAAACCATGCTTCAACTGGCCCGTTCAGTTTGATCGTGAGCGGTTGGCCCTTACGATCCATCGCGCGGCCAGCCTGAACCCGCACCCATGCTTCGGAAATGCAATATTCCTCAACATTGTTGCGAACAACGCCCTTGAACCGAATGCCGATGCCGCGCTGAAGCAGGTCTGCATCAAAATAGGGGCTGCGCGGACTGATCGCCAAGCGATCGGGAGGCAGGTCGGGACCAGAGGTTTTAGTTTCTTCGCTCATGCCTCGCGCATCTAGGCCGCTTTGCTGGCTTGTCAATTCAGCCAGAGCGCTCTAATGGCCCGCCTTCCGCACCAGAGCGGGCGCGTAGCTCAGCGGTAGAGCACACCCTTCACACGGGTGGGGTCACAGGTTCAATCCCTGTCGCGCCCACCAGGGCATAGCCTTGGTAGCGGTATTCCTGTCACGATTTATGGATTCGCAGCAAGTGCCGAATGGCTGATTTGGCTTTATTGCGACTTCCAATTAACCATATTGGTTATTTTTAACTTTCCTACAGCGTCATGCTGGTTGTAATCCCCCGATCAAGGTCGCGAATCACGCCCACATCTGGGCGTAGGCACTGCACCGCCCTTCCCCTGCATTTCAGGAGCTTACAGCCTATGAATGGCCTTATCGGTGACTTCCGAATTGGCGAAGATATTGCCATCGCGCTTGATGCAACCTTGGCCAATGCAACCGAAGTATCCAGCCTAAGCGCGGTGATGAAGCCGGCGCAGCTTATCGCCAACCGCTTTGTGGTAGATGATGCCGCCAGCGGCATAACCATGGCCGTGGCCGCCCAACAACCCGCTGCAAACGGCTGGCTGATTTCGCTGTCGCATAGCCAATCGGCCAGCCTTATTCCGGGCATTTACGGCGTCGATGCCAGACTGATGATCGGCGGATCGGTGGCCATGACCGAACAAACCGCTTTCATCCGCCTATCAAAAGCGACTGTGGCATGATCATGCCCCTTCGCTGGCGTGTGCCAGAACGATCTGTGCCGAGCTGCTGGCGCGGTCCGATGGGCATGGTTGATGCACAGGGACATAGGCCTGCGCCGCCATTGGCTGCGATCATCGGTCCACCCGGTCCGCCGGGTTCAGGGGCACCGCTGCGGCTAGAGGCCCCATTGGCTGCCACTTGGAGCTTTACCCACCCGATGGGCCGCATTCCGTCCGTACAGGTTTTTCTGGAAAATGGTGAGGCCGTTTTGGCCGATTGCACCGCGACCAACAGCCAGATCACCGTCACCTTTTCCCAGCCGCAGCGCGGCTTTGTCTTGGCATTTTAAGGAGCACTCCCGATGAAAGTAATGAACGGCCTTGACCTTCAATCGCAAAAAATCATCAGTCTTGCCGATCCTTCGGCCAACACCGATGCCGCGAACAAGCAGTATGTCGACAACGTTGCCCGCGGCTTGCAGTGGAAGGCCCCCTGCCGGGTCGCATCAACTGCTACGGTCACCCTTGCCACGCCGGGCACGACGATTGACGGGGTAACACTAGCGGCCAACGATCGCGTTCTATTGAAGAACCAAACCGCCCCCGCTGAAAACGGCATCTGGCTGTGGACTGGTGCTGCCACCCCCCTCACACGCGCCAGCGATGCCGATGGCGGGGTGGAATTGGCACCCGGCACCACGGTGACGGTCACCGAAGGCACGACCAATGCCGACAAGGTGTTCATGATCATTTCGGATGCAGCGATTACCGTCGGTATCAGCACACAGTCTTGGGGACAATTGGGCGGCGGCGCGAGCTATAGCGGGACCAATGGCGTCAGTGTTTCCGGATCCAGCATAACGGGCGTGGCTGCCGCATCGGGTGGCCTGACCGCTGGGGTATCAGGCTTTGCGCTTGATACGTCTGTGGCGGTGCGCAAGGTCAGCGCGAACTTGGGTAATGGCAGCCTGACCGCCATTGCCGTGTCGCATAGCCTTGGCACCAAAGACATAACCGTCGCGGTGCGTGATGCCGTTACCGATGTGGGCGTGCTGG
Organism: Pseudomonadota bacterium; assembly: GCA_041183725.1. Classification (GTDB taxonomy): domain Bacteria; phylum Pseudomonadota; class Alphaproteobacteria; order Sphingomonadales; family Sphingomonadaceae; genus Novosphingobium. The sequence continues at coordinate 5,196 of JBEGLE010000047.1, forward strand.
TTGATTGGACCGCAACCGATATCAATACGGTAACCCTGAACTTTGCCGTGCCCCCCGCCGCCAATGCCTATCGTGTGACGGTGCACGGATAATGAAGTTTCTTGGCACGGACATCCAGCGGCAATCGGATTCGGCCTCGGCTTTTGCCGGTGGCGGCTCGGTTGATCCGCTTGATTTAACCGCAACCATTCCGGCAGCCCCTGCTGCTGGAACCCTGCGCCTCTATCGTCAGGCCATTGGAGGACGGCAGATGCCTGCCTTCCTTGGTCCTAATGGACTGGGCAGTGCGGTGCAGCCGTTAATGGCACGCAACAGAATTACGGTCTATTTGCCAGCGGGTGGCAACACCACATTCAGTTCATTGGGGGCGATAAACCCGACAACCTCTGGCACGCCAACGGCCTATGCAATGAATCCAGCAACCCTGCTTGGCCGCGTTCGCCGCGCCGGTTGGACATCGCTGGCAACAGCAGGCCAATTTTCTGGCTTTCGGGTCAGTTTTGCCCTGATCACTAGGGAACCACCATCAGCGGAGTGCCGGTTGGTGGCTTTTTCAAAGTCCTGCGGTTCGCGATTTCCGATGCCGCACCGGTTGCCGGAGCGCGGATGTTTTGCGGCATTCAGGCTGATACGGCTGCGCCAACCAACATAGAGCCTGCAACCCAGATTAACTGCATCGGGGTAGGCCACGGCGCAGCGGACACCAACCTGAAGCTGTTTAATGCCGGAAGCGTGGCGCAGACACCGATTGACCTGGGGGCCAATTACCCCATCACCCCCGGATCAGCCTATGAATTGGTGCTCTATTGTCCGGCGGGGTCAGCCTTTATCAATTGGCAGGTAACCCGGCTTGATGCGATCATTACCCCAGCCAGCGGGACCCTGTCGGGTACAGCGGGAACTGCAATTCCCGGCCCTTCTACGCTGATGAGCTATTGCTGGAACTGGCGCTGCAACAACACCACCGCTCTCACCACGACCTGGGATCTTATCTCTGACTATATCGAGACGGATTAATCTAACGATAGGAATGGTCTGCCTTCCGCTTGCACTGAGTCTGTCAGCACGGCATAGCCAAGACCATGCATGATATCAGACTGATCCGCGAAAACCCTGATCACTTCGACACGGGACTGGCCCGCCGCGGCGTGGAAGCGCCCTCTGCGGCAATTCTAGCCCTTGATACCGCAAGGCGCGCTGTCGCGACCGCGATGCAGGAAGCGCAAAACCGCCGCAACGAAGCTTCGAAAGCGGTGGGTGCGGCTATGGCCAAGGGCGATAAAGACGCTGCCGAAGCCCTGAAGGCCGAAGTCGCGCAGCTTAAAAACACCCTGCCCGCT
>JBEGLE010000048.1:0-4579 GCA_041183725.1 Pseudomonadota bacterium
GACGCACCGCCGCCGCCGAAGCTGCCGCCGCCACCAGAAAAGCCTCCGCCTCCGCCCCAATTGCTGCCGCCGCCGCGTCCATGGCTCATGCCATCAAGCACGCTCCACAGTACGATCGGCCCTAAGCCACTGGAGCGATAGGCCGATCCACGCCGTGAACGGGCAATCGCCGGTATCACCATAAACAGCAAAATAAACAGCAGCCACAGGATGGCAGGACCAATCTGCCCGCGCATGGACGCTTTGGGCTTGGCTGAAGCGGCAAGGGCGCGGGCTTGATCCTCTGGCAAACTGAGCTGCTTGATGATGGCATCAGCGCCCGCTTCAATCCCGCCGGGCATGTCACCAGCTTTGAAACGGGGCAGAACAGTTTGTTGAACGATCAGAGCAGACAGACCATCGGTTAGTACCGGTTCTAAACCATAACCAACTTCGATCCGCACTTTACGCTCTTTTGGGGCGATGATGAGAATAGCACCATCATTACGCGTTTTATCACCGATCCCCCAATGGCGGCCGAGTTGGTAACCATAGTCAGAAATTTCATAGCCCTGCAGATCGGGGAGGGTGGCGATGACCACTTGCCGATGTGACTGCTGTTCAAGCGCCGCCAATTTGCCATCAAGCCGCGCTTTTTCATCGGGTGGGATGATATTCGCAGCATCAACCACGCGCCCCGATAATTCGGGAAAAGTTTGCGCCTGCAAAGGGCTGGCAAAAAGCAAGCAGGCAAAAGCGAGTAAAGCCTGAAGCGCGGCAACGAAGCGCAGGGAAGGGGGGCTGGCCATGCTGGCCATGATGCGCCCCTTAACCCTTAGAGCTTTCCTTCCAGGCTTGGAGCCACTTCAGCAGCCGGGCTTGCCGCCTGATAGGGAACCATCGGTTTGGCGCCATAAAAAACCTTGGCGCCGATCGCATCGGGGAAGGTGCGGATGGTGGTGTTATAGTCTTGCACCGCAGCGTTGTAATCGCGGATTGAAATGCGGATGCGGTTTTCTTGACCCTCAAGCTGGCTTTGCAGCATTTGGTAATTGGTGATGCTCTTCAGCTCTGGATAGGCTTCGACATTAGCCAGCAGGCGGCCAAAGCCACTCAGCGAATTGGAAAGCTGGTTCTGGGCTTGCTGAAAAGCTTTTACCTTGGCCGGATCATTCAGATCATTGGCGGAAAGCTGGATTGAAGTGGCCTTGGCGCGGGCTTCAACCACGCCGGTCAGGATGCCTTTTTCCTGTTCAGCCGCACCTTTGGTAACAGCCGCCAGATTGGGGATGAGGTTGGCACGTTCTTGAAAGGCCGCTTGCACATCGCCCCACTTTGCTTTGGCGTTTTCTTCAGCCGTGGGAACCGAATTGATTCCGCAACCAGCCAAGCTAAGCGCGGCTGCACCCACAATTGCGCTGCGGGCGATCCGATGAAAAGGGGAAAGCGACATAGGTTTTCGTTCCTCTCAAGACGGCTGAAGCCGTGAATGGTAACAATGTAACTATAGCGCGCGAGGGTTCAAGAGCCGATCATAGTCTTACCCATAATCATCACAAATTGGCTAGGTGCTTGAGGATAGCTTGGTTTGCTGGCAGCCTCTGTCTTTGCAAATTCTAGGTTGAAGGATGAAACTATGTTTGGTGAATTCAAAGCGTTCATATCGCGCGGGAATGTGCTCGATCTGGCGGTTGGCGTGATTATCGGCGCAGCTTTTGGTAAGATTGTTACATCACTTGCGGATGATGTGATCATGCCAGTTTTGGGGGTGCTGACGGGCGGGATAGACTATTCCAACAAGTATCTGCTGCTTAGCGGATCTGCGCCAGCCGGGGCCACCCTGGATGCTGCGCGTAAAGCCGGCGCCAATGTTCTGGCCTATGGCAGCTTGCTCACCGCAGTGATCAATTTCCTCATTTTGGCCTTCGCGATATTTGTCATCGTGCGGCAGGCCAATCGGATTGTGCCGGTGCAGACGGTAGATGCAGGGCCCAGTGAATTGGATCTGCTGGCGGAAATTCGTGACGCCTTAAAGAAGTAAGGCCTGTTCTTGGCTGGGTTGCCCTTTCCTTTTGGCGATGGGTGCCTATATAGAGCCCTGCCGGTTTCGGTCGGCTATGGCGATAAACTGCGGCGTGTAATAGGAGCAGCGGACCCGGGGGCAGTACCCGGCGGCTCCACCACCTTTCCTGTTGTCGCAGGGATAATGTTGGGGCCGAACTAGGATCGACGTGTGTTCAAAGGCGCTGTTTTTGTCCGGGCTGAGTAACCCGTTAAAGGCTCAAAACCTATAAGTGCCAACGACAACGAAGCACTTGCTCTCGCAGCGTAATTCTAGGGGCTAACGCCCTGACCTTACAAAGCTAGAACGCGGTTGGACCTACCGGGCAACAGAAGTGGATTCCAGCGGCTGGGGGCGGGCCGGGCAACAGAACCGCCCTATTTTCCTATATTGCAGCCTTTAGCGGCCACTTAATTCGCGTGCTACGGCGACGAATTCTTCGACGCTGAGTGTTTCGGCGCGGCGTTGGCTGTCGATGCCCAATTGCACCAGAACATCCAGTGCACCGGGCAGCCCCTTAAGGCTTTGTCGCAGCATTTTGCGGCGTTGGCCAAAAGCAGCCTCTGTCAGGCGTTCCAGCATGCGGGCAGAGACGCCCGCTGGCATCGTATCAGGGGTGACATGGATAATCGCCGACATAACTTTGGGCGGCGGGGTAAAGGCGCTGCGATGGACTTTCATCGCCAGCTTGGCCGTGCTGCGCCACTGGGCGAGTACCGCCAAACGGCCATAGGCTGACGTGTCCGGCTCTGCGACGATGCGCTGCGCCACTTCTTGCTGGAACATCAGGGTCAGCGATCGCCACGCTGGCGGCCATGTTTCCCCTGATAGCCAGCCGGTGAACAAGGCCGTGCCAACATTATAAGGCAGATTTGCCACCACTGCGAAGGGCTGATCAAACAGGCCATGGCTGCCGATTTTAAGGGCATCCCCCTCTATCACGTGCAATTGACCCGGGAAGGCTTCTTCCAGTTCAGCCAGAGCGGGCAGGCAGCGACGGTCCATTTCGATAGCTGTTACCCGCGCACCGGCGCGCAGTAAGGCGCGGGTTAGGCCACCGGGACCGGGGCCTATTTCAAGAACAGGCACGTCGCGCAGATTGCCCGGTATTTTGGCAATGCGATCGAGCAAGTGTTCATCGAGCAAGAAATTTTGCCCCAGCGCTTTGGAGGCGGCCAAGCCATGGCGGGCGATGACTTCGCGAAGCGGGGGAAGATTGCTCATGCGGCATCCCGCCTTGCGGCACATTCGCCAGCCATACGGATGGCGGCAATCATTGCGCCGGGATGGGCCTTGCCGGTTCCGGCAATGGCAAAGGCGGTGCCGTGATCAGGCGAGGTACGCACGATGGGTAAGCCAAGCGTGACATTTACCCCGGCATCAAAATCGAGCGCCTTAATCGGGATCAGCGCCTGATCATGATACATGCACAGTGCCACATCATAGCCCGAACGGGCATGCGGGGCGAACAGGGCATCAGCCGGATGCGGGCCGCTGGCGGTAAAGCCCTCGGCTTGCAATTGTGAAATGGCGGGGATGATGATTGCGGTATCTTCAGAGCCAAATAGGCCATCTTCGCCTGCATGAGGGTTTAACGCAGCAATAGCGAGGCGGGGCTGGGCTATGCCAAAATCGCGGACCAGGGCCGCGCTGACAATTTTGCTCTTGCGGATGATCAACGCGCTATCAATCAGGCTCGGAACTGCGGCCAATGCAACATGAACCGTCAGCGGAACGGTGCGCAGTTGCGGCCCTGCCAGCATCATCACGGCACAATCAGCGGAAACACCGCAAGCATGGGCCACGAATTCGGTCTGCCCAGGCTGGGTGAAACCCACCTCAGCCAAACGCGCTTTGGCGATTGGGGCCGTAACCAAGCCTGATGCCGCGCCGTTAACCGCAAGGGCTGCGGCGCGGGTGAGAGAGGCAAGAGCCAGCTCAGCCCCGCTGCGATCAGGCTGACCGGGGGCGTACGCGCCATCATCACCCAGCAAAACGGGCAGACCTGTTGCGTAGGCTGTGCTGGCTTGTGCAGGATCGGTAATGATCACAATTGGCACATGTAGCCCGCGACAGAGGGCTGCTGCGCGGAGCACATCGGCCCCGCCGGTTACGAAAAAGGGCGGCAGGTGTTCAGCCATGCGCTGATCCCAAGCCGCGGCAATAAGTTCTGGCCCAACCCCGGCGGGATCGCCGAGTGAGACGGCGAGCGCCCTTGCCATCGCAATCAGTTGTATTCGATAACCGCGTCGCGGCGCAGGTCGCGCAAATAGGCCTGCGCACGCTTGTTAACGCGATCATCTTCGATCTGCTGCATCATTTCATCCACGCTTGGTCCGCTGTTAACCTGCGGATCATCGCGGCCGCACAGCATGAGCACGCGCACACCATCTTTGATCGAACCAAATGGGGGAGAGGCTTCACCCAGTGACAAAGCAAGGATGGAATCCTGCAAAGGCCCCGGCAAATCGCGCGCCTTCACCTGATCGTTTTGAACAACCTGAGCACCCAATTGCTGGGCCACGGCATCGACATTGC
>JBEGLE010000049.1:0-9386 GCA_041183725.1 Pseudomonadota bacterium
TGATTGATGAGAGCCGCCTGCTCTTGCTGGAAGATGGGCACTGCCTGAAAGACCATGCCCTGGCTGCCTGCAACCGCCCCGAACTGCGGGCCAGTGCAACCATGATCGGCACATCGCTTCACACCTTAGTGCAGATGGTGGACAATGGTTTGGGGCTGACCATGCTGCCCGAAATGGCGCTTGATGCCGGCATCCTTAATGGCACCAATGTGGTTGCCCGCCCGCTTATCTCGAATAGCGCCAATCGCGAAATTGCCTTGGTCTGGCGTAAAAACAGCCCACGCACCGAAGAGTTCCGTCTCTTGGCTGAGGAACTGCGCGCCGGATAAGCCCCTAAGGCTCAATCCATGTGTTTCAGCCCCACCCGCAAATAGTCCCAGCCGGTGATCAAGGTCAGCGCCGCGGCAGACCATAGCGTGATCAGGCCAACCATTTGCGGCACGTTCAGCATCGTGCCCGGCACAAACCACGTGGGCAGGCCAACTGCCAAAATCAACGACCCCAAGGCGACAATCTGAAAGGTGGTTTTCCACTTCGCCAGCCGCGATACCGGCACCGATACCCGCAAGCCGCCCAGAAATTCGCGCAGGCCCGAAACGGCAATTTCGCGCAGCAGAATGACCAAAGCGGCGATCACGTGCCAGCCCGCAATATCATGGTTAGCAACCAAGATCAGAATGACTGCCGCAACCATGATCTTGTCAGCAATCGGGTCGAGAAAAACGCCCAGTTTTGAGACAGTTCCCTGCGTACGGGCCAAATAGCCATCGAAATAGTCGGTAATCCCCATCAAGGCGTAAACCACAAAGGCCGCCAGATAGCCCTGATGCCATCCGGGCCACCACATTAGCCCCACCAGCAAAGGCAGTGCCAAGATACGCGAGAGCGTGAGAATATTGGGCAAGGTTAGCATCGTACGGCTATGCTAACCCGATGCCGCCAGTTCTGTCGAGAGGGGTAATTGATTTCCCCCAGTGCCGCATTTCCGCAACAATCAGTCGGCAATGGCTTGAATGCCACAATCTGGCCGCTAGGGTCGCATGGCACAACGGGGATGAAACAGGGCCTGAATGACAACTTCCACCCACCTTCTGCGACAGAGAAACTTTCTGCCGCTGTTCATCACCCAAATGCTTGGCGCGTTTAACGACAACCTGTTCAAGACCGCCATCGTTATGCACGTGGTTTACAGCGTGTTTAACTCTGAAGCGAAAGAAGGCGCGTTCAGCGGCTTTGCTTCAACCCTCTTTATCATCCCGTTCTTTCTCTTTTCCGCCCTGTCAGGCCAATTGGCCGATCTGCGCGACAAGGCCAAGATCATCCGCATCGTGAAATCCTGTGAAATCGGCATCATGCTGGTCGGAGCTGCGGGCTTGCTACTCGCATGGAAAGGCATAGCGGTTAACCTATTTGCCCTGCCGCTGATGCTGGCGGCGCTATTTGCCATGGGGGTGCACTCCACTTTCTTTGGCCCAATCAAATATGCCATCCTGCCCCAGCACCTGAAAACGGAAGAAGTTCTGGCGGGCACGGGCCTGATCGAAGCGGGAACCTATCTGGCCATTTTAGCCGGAACCATTTTGGCCGGCTGGATCCCGGTGCAGTGGTCAGCAGTGGGGGTCGTGATTACCGCAGTCGTGGGTTATATTGCTGGCCGCAAGGTTCCACCCGCACCAGCCCCCAGCAGCGGTGAACCGCTGGATTTCCATTTTATCCGGGCCTCAATCGACCTCATACGCTCCACCACCCATGATCGCCGGGTTTTTGAAGCCATTTTAGCGATCAGCTTTTTCTGGGCTGTTGGCACGGTGCTGTTCATCCAATTCCCACCGCTGGCCAAAAACGTACTTCATGCCAGCAAGGAAGTTGCCAGCCTGTTCTTGGTTATCTTTTCAATCGGCATCGCCATCGGCTCAGTTTCCATCAACGCCTTGTTAAAGGGCAAGGTTTCCGCCCGGTTTTCCGCCGTCTCGGTGCTGGTGATGGGCGTTTTTGTTGTCATCTTCTATTTGATTTGCCGTGCTTGGACCCAACAAGCCGCCGAGCCTGCTATTCTTGGGGTTGCGGACTTTCTGGTTCACCCTCTGACTGCCCCGCTGCTGCTGACTTTGCTGGGCATTTCCATAAGCGGCGGGATGTTCGTGGTGCCGCTCTATGCCTTTCTCACCACCTTTGTGGATGCCGACCAAACGGCCCGCACCATTGCCGCCAATAACATCATCAATTCTGGCGCCATGGTGGGGGGGGCACTGGTCGCCATGGGGCTGTCTGCCATAGGCCTGCAGTTGCAAGAGCAGATCCTGCTTAGCGCCGTGCTTTCAATTGGCTCGGCCCTGCTGGCAATCCAGCTCTATCGCAGCGAAAAGGCCGCAGCCTAAGCATTTATTCTCCGGCCAACTTCAAGATATAATCCCATTCCGATGGCCGCACTTCGGCCACCGAAAGACGCGATAGGGTGAGCAATTCGGTGGCTGCCAGCGCCGGATCAGCTTTAATCTGCGCCAAGGTTACCGGCTGCGCCAGCTTTCTCACCGGCTTAACCTTCACCGATGACCACGTGCCGGTATCATCGCTGGGATCATTCAGCCCCGCGACCGAGATACGAACAATACCGACAATCTCTTTGCCAATGTTGGAATGATAAAAGAAAGCCAGATCGCCCACCGCCATGGCGCGCAGATTGTTGCGGGCGCGATAGTTGCGCACGCCGTCCCAAGTGCCCTCACCCTCAGCCACCAGATCGTCCCAGCTATAGGCATCGGGTTCAGACTTCATAAGCCACAGGCGTGAGGCGGGGTTGATTTTGGTCATGAAACTCACCAGCAAAACGTCTATGCAGGGCCATTAGCCCATTTTGCGGACAAAACCATATGCCTCTTTCTGCCTTGCCGGTGCTTTCTCTGACTGATGAACCCGCCGCTTTTTCCCAAGCGATTGGTGATAGCTTCAAAACCTTTGGCTTTGCCATGGTCAAGGATCACGGCATTGATCAGGGCCTGATTGATCAAGCGTGGCAGCAGACTGAACAGTTCTTTGCCCTGCCCGAAGCAGAAAAGCGCAGTTACTGTGTTGCGGGGATTTCCGGCGCGCGGGGCTATACGCCGTTCGGGGTGGAAATTGCCAAGGGCGCTGATGCCCATGATCTGAAAGAGTTCTGGCACGTTGGCCGCGATGTGCCGCCTGACAGCCCTCTGGCTGATTCCATGCCGCCCAACATCTGGCCCAACCGCCCGGCAGGCTTCCGCGATGTGTTTGAAACGCTTTACCACCAGTTTGATGCCACCGGCGCGGTGATCCTTTCGCGCATTGCCGTTTACCTTGGGCTTGATGAACACTGGTTCGATCCCGCGATTGGCGAAGGCAATTCGGTGATGCGCCTGCTGCATTATCCACCGGTTAAAAACGCCGAGGGCGGCGCGATTCGGGCAGGGGCGCATGAAGATATCAACCTGATCACCCTGTTGCTGGGGGCCGAGGAAGCGGGGTTAGAACTGCTCTATAAAAATGAGCGCTGGATCACCGCATCGCCGCCGCCGGGTGCCTTGGTTATCAATGTTGGTGATATGCTCCAGCGTCTGACCAACCACGTTCTGCCATCCACCACCCACCGCGTGCGCAATCCCGATGCCGTTCGGGCCGGTTTCAGCCGCTATTCGATGCCGTTTTTCCTGCATCTGCGCAGTGATTTTCCTTTCGTCACTCTGCCGCAGTGCATCACGCCCGAAAATCCGGATCGTTATCCGGTTTCGATCACCGCCGACGAATATCTGCAAGAGCGGCTGCGTGAAATCGGCTTGTTGAAGTAAGCCCTTCTAGACGCACGCCAGACACGCCCCTAAAGCGCTGCTATGCGTATTGCCTTCATCAAGATGCATGGCCTGGGTAACGACTTTGTCGTGCTGGATTCCCGCGCCCAAACAATCCCTGCGATGACCACCGCTTTCGCCGCAGCTCTGGCGGATCGCAAGACCGGGATTGGTTGTGATCAGCTCATCCTCATCGCGCCATCCAGCCAAGCCGATTTTCGTATGCGGATCTTCAATGCCGATGGCGGTGAGGTCGGCGCTTGCGGCAATGCCACCCGCGCGGTTGGCTTACTGCACGGCGCCCCTGCCCGGATCGAAACGCTGGCCGGCATTCTCCATTCTTCCCCCGTCGATGGCGGCATTGCGGTTGATATGGGTGAACCCCGCTTTGATTGGCAAACGATCCCCCTCGCCTATGCCATGGACACTTTGCATATGCCGCTGGGCTGGGGCGATCTGGACAATCCGGCTGCGGTGAATGTCGGCAATCCGCATGCCGTGTTCTTTACCCCTGATTGCAATGCGGTTGCATTGGGCGAATGGGGCCCGTTGATCGAGCATGATCCGTTGTTTCCTGAACGGGTAAATGTGAATGTCGCGACCCTTGTTGATCGCCAGACCATCCGCCTGCGGGTGTGGGAACGCGGTGTCGGTGAAACCCGCGCCTGTGGCACCGGCGCCTGCGCTACGGCGATTGCCGCCATGCGCCGCGGCTTGGTTGATCGTGAGGTGACCGTATCTTTGCAGGGCGGCAATTTGACCATCGGTTGGGGCGCCGACAACCGCATCACCATGACCGGCCCTGCGGTTGAGAGCTTCCGCGGTGACTTTGATCCCAGCCTCTACGGAGCCACACTTTGAGCATCGAAGTGGTGTCGCTGGGCTGCCGGTTGAACATTTCCGAAAGCGAAAGCCTGCGCGCCATTCTGGCCGAGGCTGACGATCTGGTGGTGGTCAATTCCTGTGCCGTTACCGCCGAAGCCGTGCGCCAAACCCGCCAAGCCATTCGCCGCGCCCGCAAACACCATCCAGAGGCGCGGATTATCGTGACGGGTTGCGCCGCCGAAGTGGAACGCAGCGCGATTGCCGCCATGCCAGAGGTCGATGGGTTGGTCGCCAATACGGCCAAACTTGATCCGCGCGCATGGAATGTGGCCCCCGCGGCCATCCGCCCCCCATCGGCAGCCTATACCCGCGCCTATGTGGCGGTGCAGAACGGCTGCGATCATGCCTGCACCTTTTGCGTCATCCCCCAAGGCCGCGGGGCCAGCCGGTCGCTGACTATTCCCCAAGTGCTAGCAGAGATCACCCGCCATCTGGCCAGCGGCGTGCGTGAAGTGGTGCTGACTGGTGTTGATCTGACCAGTTGGGGACTTGATCTGCCTGATGCCCCGCGACTTGGCGTGCTGGCAGAGGCAATTTTGAACGCCTTTCCAGCACTGGAGCGTTTGCGCCTATCCTCGGTCGATGGCGTGGAAATCGATCCCATGCTGTTCGATCTGTTGGCCAGCGAGCCCCGCGTGATGCCGCATGTCCACCTATCGCTTCAGCACGGGCATGATCTGGTGCTTAAGCGCATGAAGCGCCGCCATAGCCGCCGCGATGCGCTCGATCTCGCCGAACGTCTGCGTGCGCGGCGCCCCGACATAGCCTTTGGTGCCGATCTAATTGCCGGGTTCCCGACTGAAGATGCCGCGATGCACGCCGCCAATCTGGCTATCATTGCTGATCTGGGTGTGGTCCACGGCCATGTCTTTCCCTATTCCCCGCGCCCCGGCACCCCGGCCGCGCGCATGCCGCAGATTGACCCCGCCATGGTGCGCGAACGTGCCGCAGACCTGCGTGCAGCGGTGGCAACACAGCGGCAGACCTGGCTCACATCTCTGATCGGCACCCCGCTTAAGGTGCTTGCCGAAAAGGACGGGACCGGCCATGCGGAAAACTTCGCAAGGGTGCAGCTAAGCCCCGAAACCATGCCCGGATCCATCGTGACGATTACCCCAACCCGCATAATCGAAGGCCTTATGGCATGAGCAGCGAAACCTGGAGCGACCGCGTTTTTGGCGGCTTTCGCAAAACATCCGAACGCCTGACCGAAAATCTGGCCGGCATTGTCAGCAAGACCAAGCTGGATGACGCCCAACTGGATGAAATTGAGGATGCGCTAATCCTCTCTGATCTGGGCCCGCGTGCCGCTGCGCGCATTCGTGATCGCCTTTCTGGCGAGCGTTTTGAACGCGGGGCGGATGAGCAAGCGATCAAGCTGGCGGTGGCCGAAGAAATCGCTGCCATCCTGCGACCGGTGGCCAAACCGCTTGAAGTGGTGGCCTTCCCCCGCCCGCAAGTTATCCTTGTGATCGGGGTCAATGGCTCTGGCAAGACAACCACCATCGCGAAGCTGGGACACCTGTTTCAGGAAGAGGACTATGGGGTGATGTTCGCCGCGGGCGATACTTTCCGCGCCGCTGCAATCGGGCAATTGGCCGTTTGGGCTGATCGGCTTGGCGTGGAAATCGTGCGCGGGCCAGAAGGCGGTGATCCCGCTTCGGTGGCGTTTGATGCGGTAAGGGCAGCAACCGACAAAGGCATCGACGCCCTGATTGTCGACACCGCCGGCCGCCTGCAAAACAAGCGCGAACTGATGGAAGAACTGGCCAAAATCCGCCGGGTGCTTGGCCGGATCAACCCAGAGGCACCGCACGATGTGGTCTTGGTGCTGGATGCCACCAATGGGCAGAATGCCTTGCAGCAGATCGAAACCTTCAAGGAAGTGGCCGGCGTGACCGGTCTGATCATGACCAAGCTGGATGGCACCGCGCGCGGCGGCGTGCTGGTGGCGGCGGCTGAGCAATATGGCCTGCCCATCCATGCCATTGGTGTGGGGGAAAAGATCGACGATCTGCGGCCCTTCGATGCGGATCTTGTCGCCCGTGTGATCGCTGGGGTGGCGTGATGCGCAATGCCCCACAAAAAGCGCCGCCGAAAAAGTCAGGTCTGGTTGGTATCGTAACCGATTACGGGCCGATTATGCTGTTTTTTCTCGTCTACAAATACAGCGCCCCGGCCAACCACGCCGATATGATCCAAGAGATTGCGGCGGTAATCAAAGGCACCATGGCCTTTATGGCTGGAGCCTTGGTCGCCTTTGCTGTCAGCTTTGCCCGCTATCGCCATGTCTCGCCGATGTTGTGGCTTTCAACCGTGTTAATTCTCTTTTTTGGCGGCCTGACAATCTGGACCCAAGATCCGCGTTGGATCAGCCATAAACCAAGCGTGGTCTATAGCGTCTTTGCCTTTCTGCTGATCGCCGGTTGGTGGCGTGGTAAGGCCTTGCTGAAGGTGATGCTTGGTGCGGCCTTTGAGGGGCTGGATGATGCGGGATGGCTGCTGCTTTCACGCAATTGGGGCTTCTTTTTTATCCTGCTGGCGGGGCTGAATGAGGTGTTCGCCAATCGGGATTGGTTCAGCTTTGATGCTTGGCTCAAGGCCAAATTGTGGCTGTTTATGCCACTCTCGTTCGTGTTCACCTTTGCCCATATGCCTATGCTGCTGCGCCACGGCCTTGCCAGCGAAGCCAAGGATGAGGTGGAAAGCACCACAGCGCATGAATAGAAACTGCTGAAAAGCGGTGACAAGGCCGCGCAATTGCCGCATTATTGCAAGGCTATCTCAATAGCGGTTATGTTAACCGCATGCGTTTGATGAGAAACCTAGGGGGAAATAATGGCAAAGTTATTTGGAAATCTTAATCTGGTGCTGGCGATCGGCCTCGCTTTCGCAATCGGCGTTATCTATTGCTATGCTGATGTTGTTCCGGTCAATGTGGCCCACGTATTCCCGTGGCTGCATGCCTTCTTTGGCATCCTGTGGATCGGTCTGCTCTATTACCTGAACTTCGTGCAAGTGCCGACCATGCCCAGCGTGCCGGCTGAATTGAAGAAGGGCGTAACGGGTTACATCGCGCCAAAGGTGTTCTTCTACTTCCGTTATGCTGCGCTGCTGACCGTGATCACCGGCTTGGTTGTTGCTTGGAACGCGGGCTACGCACACCGCGCGCTGACCTTCACCGGCGCCACCCGCGCTGAAAACCTGATCGGTCTTGGCATGTGGCTGGCCCTGATCATGGCTTTCAACGTATGGTTCATCATCTGGCCCGCCCAGAAGAAGATCCTTGGCCTGATCGAAGCCACTGACGCCGAAAAGGCCGCCGCTGCACCGCGCGCCCTGATCGCCAGCCGCACCAACCTGCTGCTGTCGCTGGCCATGATTTACTGCATGGTTTCGGCCAATATCAACGGCTGAGGATAATCACCTCTAACGCCAAAGGGCGCGGTATCAGTGATACCGCGCCCTTTTTGTTTTGGCTTTTCGCGCAGAGAGCGCAAAGGACGCTGAGATATTACGCCCAGCAGCAAAGCCGCCTTTCATAACCAAATGAAACATGGAATTTAATAGTCTGCGGCGCTAGGCACAGCCTCTCAGCGTCCTTTGCGTTCTCTGCGCCAACCCCAAAAAGCCCATAGCGCCCCACAACGCCCAGCAAGTCAGATTTCCAACTGGCTGCCGAGTTCAACCACGCGGTTGGTCGGCAGACGGAAGAACTCCATCGCGCTGGCGGCGTTACGCAGCATCCAGGCAAACAGCTTTTCCCGCCAGATCGCCATGCCCGGCTTGTCAGACGCGATTAGGGTCTGGCGCGAGAGGAAGAAGCTGGTCTTCATCATCTCAAACGGCGCACCGCAGCAATCAACATGCTGAAGTGCTGATGGGACATCGGTTTCTTCCAAAAAGCCATAGCGCAAGGTCAGGCGATAGAAACCTTCACTATACTGCTTCACGCTCGCGCGTTCGGCATCATCGACATAGGGCGTGTCTTGGATCGATACTGTCAGAACAACCACACGTTCATGCAGCACCTTGTTGTGCTTTATATTGTGAAGCAGCGCCGAGGGGACGCCATTGGCGGCTGATGACATGAACACGGCCGTGCCGGGCACGCGCAGCGCACTGGAATTGGCGCTTTTGGCGAACACTTCAAAGGGAATGGAGCCTTCGGCCATGTTCTGGCGCATCAGCGCCCGGCCCTTTGACCACGTGGTGAGCATGGTAAAGATCACCAAGCCCATCGCCAGCGGCACCCAGCCGCCATCGGGTATCTTGGTGAAGTTGGCCGACAAATAGGCCGCATCCAGGATGAAGAACAGGACCAGAAGCGGCATAGCCAGCCACCAGCGCCACTTCCACACGGCAAAGACCATCACCGCCAACAGCACATTATCAATCAGCATCGCGCCGGTAACCGCAATGCCATAGGCAGCGGTGAGGTTTGAGGAATGTTCAAACACCAGAACCAGAACGATCACCGCGATCATCAAGACCCAATTAATCGCCGGGACATAGATTTGTCCCGCCGTCAGGCTGGTGTGCTTGATCGACAGGCGCGGCATAAAGCCCAGTTGAATGGCTTGCTGGGTGACAGAAAATGCGCCGGTTATCACCGCTTGGCTGGCAATTACCGCTGCCGCGCTGGCAATAAGCAACAGCGGCCACTGGAACCATTCGGGCGCCAACAGATAGAAT
>JBEGLE010000050.1:0-6533 GCA_041183725.1 Pseudomonadota bacterium
ATTTGTAGCTCTGCGGGCCTCGTTGCTGTTGCGGATGGGGGAAGGGGACGTTGCCCGCGCCTTGGTGCAAGATGTTGATGTCGCCAATTATTCTCCAGCGCTCACACAAGCGGCGCTTGATGCCTATGTTGCCACGGCTGATTTTAGCGGGGCCTGCCCGATGGTTCTGCACCATGGTGGCTTGCGCAAGGATCGGCAGTGGCAAGTTTTGCAAGGCATTTGCAATGCCTTTGCAAGTGGCGGCACGCGCGGCATGGCGCAGCTTGATCAGATTACCCCCGGTGATGGGTTGGAACGGATCGATATGCTGCTCGCCCAAAAATATGCTGGCTCAGCGGGACGGGCTCAGCGGGCGGTGACCATTGAATGGGACGGCGTGAAGGGGATGACCCCATGGCGTTATGGCTTGGCTTTGGCCGTTGGCAATGTTCCGCCATCAAGCCTGTTGAATGATGCGCCACTTGCGCTGCGCTATATCGCCGCCACCGCGCCAGCTGCACCGCTTGATGTGCGTGCGCTTGGCGCCGGATTTGCCGGAGCGCGGGGTATTCTTTCCAGTGCGGCGATGGTTGATCTTTACGGACAAATTTACGCTGCGGGCGGAACGGGCGATCTGGCTGATCGTGCGACCCAATTGCAAGCGGCCTATTTGGCGACATCTCCGTCAGACAGGCTGCTGGGTATCAAGCAGGTTTGGGGTGGCGGCAAGGGACCTGAAGCCTATTCGTATCGTGTGCTGACGGCTTATGCTGCGGCCAGACTTCCGGTTGATGCTTCATGGTCATCAGATTCCTCTGATTTGGTTGTCTCTATGTTGTCGGCCGGTCTCGATGCCAATGCTCTACGCTGGGGAGCGGTGGTTCCCGAAGGAAGCGATGGCTGGGCTATGTTGGTGCTGGTTCAGCCAAGCCGATCCCCATCGATAAGCAATGGTCTGGTCGATAAATTTCATGACAAGGATCGCAGCGATAATAAGCGCAAAACCGCTTTCTTTGTGGCTGGTTTGGCTGGTTTGGGGCTGATTCCTGCGAACAGTGCTGCGGATATGGCCAAGCAGTATGACTTTACCTTGGATCGGCCATCGCGCTGGACCCAGTTGATCGATCAAGCGGCCGTAGTGGGCAATCCCACCCTTGTCTCCTTATTGGCCGCGGTTGGGATGCAGGGGGCAGGCTGGGACAAGATGACCCCGCGCAATCTGTTTCACATTGTCTCGGCGCTTAATCGGGTTGGCCTGTCAGCCGAAGCGCGCATGATTGCGGCCGAGGCCGTGGCGCGCGGGTAAAGCCTACGTCAGCCACCGAAGCCTTTCTCGCAATGTTGGCGGCGGAACGCGGGGCTGCTGCCAATACGCTGGCGGCCTATCGCCGTGATCTGGAGGGGGCGGAGGCCATAATCGGGGATTTGCTTGCAGCCGATGCCGCTGCTCTCAGCGCACTAGGAGCAGCTTGGGCTGAACTTGCCCCATCCAGTCTGGCCCGGAAATGTTCTGCTCTGCGCCAGTTCTATGGTTTTTTGCAGGATGATGGTCTGCGTCAAGACGATCCATCCCCCGCCTTGCCACGCCCCCGGACCCGCAGGCCATTACCCCGCCTGTTATCCCACAGCGAGATTGAAGCCCTGTTTCAGCAAGCCGAGCAAGAAGCCCTGGGCGATAAGCCTGCTGCGTTACGGGTCTTGGTGCTGCTGGAACTGCTCTATGGATCAGGCTTGCGGGCAACTGAATTGGTGTCATTGCCCCTGAATGCGGTGCCCCGTGATGCTCCGTTCCTGACGATTATCGGCAAAGGGGGGCAACAGCGCATGGTGCCGATCAGTGGACGGGCACGCCATGCTCTGTCTCGCTGGCTGGCTGTGCGCCCATCAGGGGGCAAGCAGCTCTTTCCCTCTCGTGGTGAACTGGGCCATATCACCCGTGTCCGGCTTTTTCAGATGCTGAGAGATTTGGCTCTGCGCGGGGGATTGGCCCCAGATAAAGTCTCTCCCCATGTCTTGCGCCATGCCTTTGCCACCCATTTGTTAGAGGGCGGGGCCGATTTGCGTGTGCTGCAAACGTTGCTTGGCCACGCCGATATCGCGACTACCCAGATTTACACGCATGTAGATGCAGCGCGGTTGGTCGCTTTGGTGAATGCCCGGCATCCCTTGGGGATGCGGGGCGGTTCTGGACTTGCTGACTATGGCGCGGGGGATTAGGGGAAAGTTATGGTATCTTTTCTCGAGTTCGAAAAGCCGATTGCCGCGCTGGAAGCGCGTATATCGGAGCTGCGCGCAACCGCTGCTGATGGTGCAATTGATCTGACCGCCGATATTGCCCGGCTTGAAAAGAAAAGCGCCAACTTGTTGGTCAGTACGTACAATGCGCTAACTCCGTGGCAGAAAACTCAGGTCGCACGGCATCCCATGCGACCGCATTTCCAAGATTACATAGCCTTGGCCTTCACTGATTTCATGCCTTTGGGCGGTGATCGCTATTTTGGCGAAGATCAGGCGATCATTGGTGGTTTTGCACGACTGGGCGATCGCCGGGTGATGGTGATTGGCCATGAAAAAGGTAATGATACCCAAAGCCGCATTCGCCATAATTTTGGCATGGGTAAGCCCGAAGGCTATCGCAAAGCGATCCGCTTGATGGAACTTGCTGGGCGGTTTGGCCTTCCTGTTGTTACTCTGGTCGACACCTCGGGTGCCTTTCCCGGAGTTGAAGCAGAAGAGCGAGGGCAGGCTGAGGCTATTGCCCGGTCGATTGAGGGTTGCCTCGATCTGCCCGTGCCGATGGTCGCGGCGATCGTGGGTGAGGGCGGCTCTGGCGGTGCAGTGGCTTTGGCCAGTGCTGAGCGGGTCTTGATGTTAGAGCACGCAGTCTATTCGGTGATTTCACCGGAAGGCGCATCGTCTATTCTGTGGCGTACGGCAGAAAAGGCAGCTGATGCCGCCGAAGCCATGAAAGTGACGGCGCAGCATCTGTTGGGCCTTGGGGTTATTGACCGGATTGTGGCTGAGCCTGTTGGCGGTGCCCATCGCGATCCTGCATCAGCTGCTTTTGCCTTGGGCAAAGCCATTGGTGAAGAGCTTGATCAATTGGGTAAGCTGGCTCCGGCCAAACGAATGACGCTGCGCGAAGAGCGTTATCTGCGGATTGGCAGGGCCTAATTTGCCATCTCTGGCGCGCCTATGTCGCTGATTACACCAGTCGTCGCCGGAGCCTTGATTCGCCAAGATGGGGCGATTCTGATGCAGCAGCGCAGGTTTGATGCTGAGCATGGCGGCCTTTGGGAGTTTCCCGGTGGCAAGATTGAGCCAGATGAAACCCCCGATGCCGCGCTTGTCCGCGAGTTACAAGAAGAGCTGGGGGTGCAGATTGATCGCACCGCACTTCACGCCTGTGGATTTGCAGCCGAGCGGGTAAATACCAATCGCCAGCGGCCACCGCTTGTCATTTTGCTCTATGTCTGCCGTCAGTGGACAGGCGATCCGCAATGTTTGGATGGCGCGGCAATTGGTTGGTATATGCCGGATGATATCATAGGCCTAGCTAAGCCGCCGCTTGATGTGCCCTTGGCCGCGCAACTTCACAATTTAGTTAAAATTGAGGCGATTTAGGCATTGCCAAGCGGCAATCACCTGCCTATGTGCGCAACTCCAATGCGCCCGTAGCTCAGCTGGATAGAGCATCAGACTACGAATCTGAGGGCCGGGCGTTCGAATCGCTCCGGGCGCACCATTTTCCCCATCCCCCATTCTTAAGGTGGATAGCGTTATGAAACCCGATGGTTTCCTCCTCGCTATCGCCCTAGCGGCTTTCGCTGCCTTTGCTGCCCCGTGGCTTGGTGCTTCACATGGCCCGCTGCACATGGGCGTACTGGGTGATGTTGCTGTTGCTTTGGTGTTCCTGCTACATGGCGCAGCAGTTTCCCCCAAGGCTATGATTTCTGCTGCAGCGCAATGGCGGCTGCATGTTATGGTGCAATCCACGACCTATCTTGTGTTTCCGCTGCTTGGCTTGGCCGTATGGCTTGCCTCTCCAAATTGGCTGGGTAACGAGTTTCGCATCGGCTATTTTTTTCTCTGCGCTATATCATCCACCATATCCTCATCGGTTGCGATGACGGCCATGGCCCGTGGCAATGTTCCTGCGGCCATATTCAACGCGACCCTGTCAGGCTTGCTGGGCATTGTTCTTACCCCGTTTCTGATGGGCGGGGTTTTGGCCGGTGCAGGCGAAACTTCGCCGCTTCTCGATCAGATTAATTCCGTCGTAATCAAATTGCTTGTCCCTTTTGTGGTAGGTCAGGCCTTGCGAGGGCTGCTGGCTGGTTTCTTGGATCGCTATAAAACGCTGGTTGGGCGGGTTGACCGTTCAGTGATCGTTCTGATTGTTTATACGGCATTTTGCGATGCGGCCGAGGCTGGGATTTGGACGCGGGCCGATATTCTGTCTCTTCTTTATCTGGCATTGCTGTGCGGCGTGACCTTGGCTTTGGTGCTGGTTCTGACCACATGGGCAAGTCGCCGGCTGGGGCTGGCCAAAGCGGATGAAATTGCCGCTGTTTTCTGCGGTTCTAAAAAGAGCCTGGCGAATGGCGCTCCGATTGCCAAGGCTATTTGGGGCTCAAGCCCGGCTCTGGGCCTGATTTTGGTGCCATTGCTACTCTATCACCAGATGCAGCTAATTGTCTGTGCGGTGATTGCGCGGCGCTATGCTGCAGATGACAAAAACTAATTCCCAGTGCCGGATGCACGAATCATCTTGCGTTCCAGATTGGATTGTGCAGGGATTTTTAATCGATCAATTAAACCGGTATGCCGCTCTGACATGCCGTGCTTTCGAGGATATGACCATGGCTGCCGCTGAACAGATCGCTGATACCCCTGAGGCCCAAGAAGTTGCTGCGCTCATTGCGCGCAGTCGTGCAGCTCAGGCGCAGATCGCCGATGCCACGCAAGAACAGGTTGATCGCTGGATTCGTGGTATGGTTTGGGCGGTTGCTAAGGAATCAACCGCGGAAATGATCGCCCAGCATACGGTCGATGAAACCCAGCTTGGCAATTACGATGGCAAGTATCTGAAGATCTTTCGCAAAACCCGCGCCACCCTGATGGACATCATCGATGACAAATCAGTAGGCGTGATCGAGGAAGATAAGGCCCGCAACATCATCAAGATCGTCAAGCCAATTGGCGTGATTGGCGCACTGTCGCCCTCAACCAATCCTGAGGCCACCCCCGTGATCAAGGCGATTTCTGCGGTTAAAGGTCGCAACTCCATTATCGTCTGTCCGCACCCACGCGCCAAGATTACCAACAAGATCATCTGCGATCTGATGCGTGCCGCCTTGGTTAAAATGGGCGCTCCGGCTGATCTGGTGATCCCGATTGAAACTCCCTCGGTTGAAAAAACCAATGAGGTCATGCGCCAGTGTGATCGCATTCTTGCCACTGGCGGCACACCGATGGTTAAGGCGGCCTATTCATCAGGCACCCCGGCCTTGGGCGTTGGTGTTGGCAATGCGGTTATAACCGTCGATGAAACGGCTGATCTCGATGATGCAGCTGAAAAGATCCGCATCTCCAAGACACTGGACCTCGCAGCTTCGTGTTCATCGGACAACGCGGTTATCCTGCTTGATTCCATCTATGATCAGATGCTTGAAAAGTTGGTTCATCAAGGCGGCTATGTGGTGAGCGCAGAAGAAAAGAAGCTGCTTGAGAATGTGATTTGGGTTGATGGCCATATCAATGCCAATGCTGTGGCCCAGCCAGCGGAAAAGATTGCTGGTATGGCTGGATTTGGCGTTCCCGAAGGCAAGGTGTTCTTTATCGTGCCTGAAACCGGTGCGGGTCCTGACTATCCATTCTCTGGCGAGAAAATGACTGTTACCATGGCACTTTACCGCGCCAAGGACATTGATGAGGCGATTGTCCTGACCAACCAGATCCAAGCCTATCAGGGGCAGGGCCACTCTTGTGGCATCTATTCCCGTTCCGATGAGAATATCCTCAAGCTGGCTTTTGGCACCAAGACCAGCCGCGTCATGGTCAATCAGCCGCAATCCGCCTCAAATTCGGGTAATCTGTGGAACGGTATGCGCCAAACCTTTAGCCTTGGCTGCGGATCGTGGGGCGGCAATGCCACCAACAACAACATCACATGGGCTGATCTGGTCAATGTGACTTGGATTTCCAAGCCACTCGCGGTGACAAAGGTTCTGCCAAGTGATGAAGAACTTTTCGGTAAAGACGTAATGGAACTGGTGGGCTAAATCCATGACCGGACAATTTGATCTGACCGAAGATCAGATTGCCATCCAAGAGATGGCGCGCAAGTTCACAGCCGACCAGATCACACCCTATGCGGCCAAGTGGGACGAAGATCACCACTATCCCATAGATGTCTGGAAAGCAGCCGGTGAACTGGGTTTCGGCGCGATCTATGTGTCTGAAGAGATGGGCGGTATTGGTCTGGGTCGGCTTGAGGCCGCCTTGATCATGGAGGCCATGGCTTATGGCTGCCC
The DNA here is from genome assembly GCA_041183725.1 of Pseudomonadota bacterium. GTDB lineage: Bacteria > Pseudomonadota > Alphaproteobacteria > Sphingomonadales > Sphingomonadaceae > Novosphingobium. The sequence goes on from JBEGLE010000050.1 coordinate 6,516, forward strand.
GTCTACCAGCGCCTATAT
>JBEGLE010000051.1:0-4081 GCA_041183725.1 Pseudomonadota bacterium
GCTCTGCTGCTAGCGGCCCAGCCCTGCTTGGCACAGCGCACCACACAGAATGTGACGACCCAATCCAATGATGCCTTTGGCCGCAGCGTCGGCAACGATCGTAGCGGTCTCTATAGCTCTGATGAAGTGCGCGGCTTCAACCCGGTTGATGCCGGAAACGTGCGCCTGAAGGGTTTGTATATTGATGTTGTTGACAAGATACCAACCCGTTTGGTCGATGGGAATACGATCAGAGTGGGTATCGCCGCGCAGCGGTATCCTTTTCCGGCCCCAACCGGTTTGGTCGATTTTGATATCAACGAGCCAAGCGACTATGCCTCGCAAAGCCTGCAGGTGGATAATGGCTCGAACAATTCAACAGGCTTGGGCGGCAATTTAGAGGCCTCTTTGCCCATGGTGGATCACACTGCTGCTCTCTTCCTTGGTGTGGCCATGCGCAATGCGCGACGACCAGAGGGCGGAACCCATAAAGCACGGGGGCTCGCCGCCAGCTTTTTGCTTCACCCCAATCCCGATGCCGAAGTTCTGCTATTTGGCGGAGCAAACTTAACCCGCAGCGAGGAAGCCAGGGCAACTCTGTTTCCCGCAGGCGCCACTTTGCCACCTGAGATACCGCGCGGTGAATTTCTTGGCCAACCATGGACAGGACGTAATTCGGACGTCACCCTATTTGGTGCAACAACCAAGTGGAAGCTAGGATCGCTGAGATTGGAAGCCGGGTTGTTCAATTCGGCCAGAATCTATCCGCAGAACTTTTCCGATAGTCTGATCGGTGTAAGGGCCGATGGAAGCACCAGTAACCGTATCATTGTCGCGACTGCTGGCAATCGTGACAAAGCACTGTCCGGAGAAATCCGTTTGGTGCGTGACTGGGCATCCGGGCCGCTGGCCCAGTCAGTGATTCTCAGTGTGCGTGGGCGCAATAAAGATCGTTGGTTCGGTGGCGGTCAACGTATCGCCCTTGGCCCAAGTTCTGCGATCGCTGCCGATTTCCGTCCTGCCCCGGCTATACAAATGGGGCCAATGGACCATGACGTGGTCCGCCAGCGCACCTTTGGCATTGCCTACAGTGGCGCCCTCCGGAGGCGTATGGGCTTGGACTTCTCGCTTTCGAAAACAAGCTATTCCAAATCGGTTGATTTCGCGGCCCCTACTGTTCCGGATGTGATCACAAAGGATCGTCCAATGGTGGGAAATGTTTCGCTGTGGGCCCTGCCAATAAAGGGGCTGGCGCTTTTTGGCGGATATAGCCGCGGCCAGGAAGAGGCGCTGATCGCCCCCGATGTCGCCACAAATCGGTCTGAGGCCCCTCCCGCCATAAGAACCACGCAAGTGGAAACAGGGGCTCGCATTGCTCTGGGCTCTCAGCTTACGATGATCACCACCGTCTTCAGCATTACCAAGCCCTATTACAATTTGGATCCTTCCCTGCGCTATCGCCAGCTTGGGACACTGACCAATCGCGGCCTTGAGCTGTCGCTGACCGGCCAGATTACCCAAGGTCTTAAAGCGGTGGTTGGAACCCTCTTGCTCGACTCCCGGATCAGCCGCGAAGCTGGTGTGCTTGATAATATTGGAACCCGGCCCGTTGGGCAGGCCCGCCGCCGTTCGGTCCTGAACGTGGATTGGCGCATGCAGAATGGCAAAGGCCCTCTGTCCTTGGACCTTTCACTTGAGAGCCTATCGTCAAAAACGGCCAATACTGCCAACACCCTGTTCGCTCCGGCACGAAATACTTTTAACTTTGGTGCACGGTATCGCTTCGCGGTGAGGGACGTCAAAATGGTGGCGCGGATGCAGGTGCAAAACGCCTTCAACGCCTATGGCTGGAATGTCTCGACCTCTGGGGGCTTCACCTATACAAATCCGCGGTACCTGTTTGCCCAACTTGTGGCCGACTTTTAGACTAGGCTTCGCTATGTAGAGGCAGGGTTCTTTTGGTCTCATCATTACGTCGATTGGCTTGGGCAGTTTAATAATTTCTTGGGGTGGTGAGAGCTATGGCATTGGCACCGAATGTGACGAATGAAGCGGATACCCAGCTGACTGGAAATTCGGCTCAAGCCGCAGATGCGCCGCAATTGCGGCTGTTTGTCATGGGCCTGTTCTTTATCTTTGGTGGGATCACCAGCCTGAACGATGTTATTATTCCAAAGCTGAAAGAGCTTTTCACCCTTAATTACACCCAAGCCATGCTGGTGCAGTTCTGCTTTTTCACTGCCTATGCCGTTATTGGCATTCCTGGCGCACGGTTGGTCAAGAAGTTGGGATATATGCGCGGAGCGGCGGTGGGGCTGCTAACCATGATGACAGGATGCCTTCTGTTCATCCCCGCCAGCCAGACGGCAACCTATGGGCTGTTTTTGGCCGCCCTGTTTGTCTTGGCCAGCGGCGTTGTGATTGTGCAGGTCGTATCCAACCCGCTCATTTCGATCCTGGGCAAGCCGCAGACAGCCCACAGCCGTCTAACCTTTGCGCAGGCATTCAATTCGCTGGGCACAACCGTTTTTCCCTTTTTTGGCTCTATCCTTATCCTTGGCGGACTGGCCAAAGTCAGCGACAGCACGCTGTCAGGCGCCGATCTTGATGCCTATCGCACGGCAGAGAGCCAAGCGATTGTCCATGGTTATCTTGGGCTTGCCGCCGCCTTGGCGCTGGTCGCCGCGGCGGTCTGGTATTTTCGTGATGCGATTAAGGGGGAGAGCCATGCCGAAAGCGCTGGGCTGGCGGGATTTGATCTGCTCAAGCGCCCACGCTTTAGCTTCGGCGCGCTCTGCATTTTTCTCTATGTCGGCGCAGAGGTTGCGATTGGTTCGCTCATTGTCAATTATCTCAAGCAATCCTCGGTCATGGGGCTTGAACAAGAAGCGGCAGGAAAGCTCATTGGGTTGTACTGGGGTGGCGCTATGATTGGCCGGTTTATCGGCTCTGGCGTGCTGCGCGTCATCAGCCCCGGCAAGGTCTTGGCCAGCGTTGCGCTTGGCGCAATTGCCCTGCTGGCGATTTCAACCCACACGACAGGTGCCCTCTCGGGCTATAGTCTGCTGGCCATCGGCTTGATGAATGCCATCATGTTTCCGACGATCTTTTCTCTGGCCTGCGAGAATTTGGGCCCCCGCGCGGCAGACGGATCGGGCATTATCAATGTGGCCATTTTCGGCGGCGCAGTTATTCCTCTACTCACGGGCGCAATCGCCGATGTGAGCGGAAATCTTGCCTTGGCCTTGGCCCTTCCCGCAGCTTGTTACGCGATCATCGCCGCCTTCGGATGGTATGCGCGGCAACCCGCCGACTAGCATGGGTTTAGCAATTGGTAGTTGAAGGATGAGCTCAAAACAGTTTGCGTTTATTTTCTCTCTTGTAAGTTGGTTGCCTACAAAATCGCTAACCTGACTATCCCTGTAAGCGCGGCATTGACTCCGCTTGCCTGAAACCTTTTGAATTGCGTTGGTCATTATGACCGGCCCCCACTGAGTGGTCCGTATTGATTGTTAGTGCAGAACCGCCTCCGGCGCCATGGCTGGCCGTAGGTGGAGCGTAGCGGAACCGGAGGGCAGCCATGGCGGTGTCGCCGTTTCCGGGGCCGGCGGGCGATACCCCAACGAGCTGTGTGGCCGGATAGTGTTGTAGTGGCGCCGCCAGGCTTCGATCAGGATCTTTGCCTCAGCCAGAGTGTAGAAGATCTCCCCGTTCAGCAGTTCATCACGCATCGAGCCGTTGAAGGACTCGCAGTAGCCATTCTCCCACGGACTGCCGGGTGTGATGTAGAGCGTCTTCACGCCGATCTTTGCCAGCCATTCCTGCACGGCATTGGCGACAAATTCGGGACCGTTGTCTGATCGTATGTTCTCCGGTGGCCCGCGTGTGATGAACAACTCGGCCAGTGCTGCCAGCACATCCTCGCTGCGAAGTCGCCGCGCAACCGGCAAGGCCAGGCACTCCCTGCTGGCTTCATCGATGATCGACAGGATGCGGAACTTGCGACCATCGTGCGTGCGCCCCTCGACGAAGTCGTAGGACCACACGTGCCCCGGATACTCTGGGCGCAGTCGGATGCACGATCCGTCGTTAAGCCAGAGCC
>JBEGLE010000052.1:0-9465 GCA_041183725.1 Pseudomonadota bacterium
AAGAAATAAGATTTTTTACGAATTATACGAAATCTATCGAAAGGTATTTTAAATGTCTGTTTCTATTCGTCTTTCACGTGGTGGCTCGAAGAAGCGCCCCTATTACAAGATCGTCGTTTCCAACAGCCGCGCCCCGCGTGACGGCAAGTATCTGGAGCAGGTTGGCACCTACAACCCGCTGCTGGCCAAGGACGATGCCAACCGCGTGCGTTTCGTTGATGATCGCGTGCGTTACTGGCTGGGCGTTGGCGGTCAGCCGACCGATCGTGTTGCCCGCCTGCTCGACAAGGCCGGCATCAAGGAACGTCCGGCAACCAACAACCCGAACAAGGCTGAACCCGGCAAGAAGGCCAAGGAGCGCGCTGAAGAAAAGGCTGAAAAGCTGGTAGCCGCTGAAGAAGCGGCCAAGGAAGCCGCCGAAGCCGCTGCCGCAGCCGCCGCTGCGCCCGTCGTTGAAGAGGTTGTGGCTGAAGAAGCCCCGGCCGCTGAAGAATCGGCTCCGGTTGAAGAAGCTGCCGCTGAAGAAGCGCCTGCTGCTGAAGCGCCGAGCGAAGGCTAAGTCTTGGGCCAGAACCGCCCTGTTACGATCGCCGCCGTTATCGGCGCGCATGGCATAACAGGTGAGGTTCGCCTGAAGCTGTTTGGTGAAGGCGTGGCGGCGCTTCGGCGCTACCACGCCTTCAACGATTCCAGCCTGACGGTGGAAAAGCTCAAAGACGATGGCAAGGGCGGGGCCATAGCCCGCTTTGCCGAAGTGGCGGATCGCAATGCCGCCGAAAAGTTGCGCGGAACGGCGCTCACTGTCCCGCGTTCTGCTCTGCCGCCCTTGGCAGAGGGTGAATATTACTATGCCGATTTGATTGGCCTGCCCGCCTATTCCACCAGCGGTGAAATGCTGGGCACCTGTGTGGCGGTTGATAATTTCGGCGCTGGCGATGTGCTGGAAATTGAACGCCCGGCGCAGGATGACAAGAAAGCGTCGCGTTTTATGGTGCCGATGCGCGCCGAAGCCGTGCCAGAGTGGAGCCCTACGCGCTTGCTGATTGACGCGGCTTACGCCGAGGCCTGACCCCCATGCCTGAACCCATGTTCGCCGCCACCGTTCTAACCCTTTATCCGGAAATGTTCCCAGGGCCGCTGAGCGTCAGCTTGGCTGGCCGGGCGCGGGATGAGGGTAAGTGGTCGCTTGATGCCGTGCAGATCCGTGATTTTGCCAGCGATAAGCACCGTACTGTCGATGATACCCCGGCGGGTGGCGGTGCAGGTATGGTGCTGCGGGTCGATGTGCTGGCCGCCGCAATAGATCACGCCCGTAGCCTGCATCCCGCGTGTCCGGTTATTGCCATGACCCCACGCGGAACGCCGCTGGGGCAAGCGCGGGTACGCGCACTGGCACAGGGTCCAGGGGTGACGATTCTGTGCGGCCGATTCGAAGGATTTGACGAACGAATCTTTGCCGGACGCGGCGTGGAGGAAGTTTCCATCGGCGATATCGTGCTTTCGGGCGGCGAACCGGCGGCTTTGATGCTTTTGGATGCTTGCATTCGCCTGCTTCCCGGCGTAATGGGCGCCCCTTCTAGTGGGGCCGAGGAATCGTTTGAGAACGGTTTGTTGGAATATCCCCACTATACCCGACCCGTTGAATGGGAAGGGCGCACGATCCCTGAAGTGCTGCGATCGGGGGATCATGCGAAAATCGCGGCTTGGCGGAAACACCATGCTGATGATGACACTCGGTTACGCAGGCCGGATCTTTGGGAGCGCCATGCCGGTGCTCGGGTCCAGCTTGCCTCTGGCGCGCGGCGTGAAAAGAAGGACATGGACCAGTGAATCTGATCCAGCAGATCGAAGCCGAGGAAATTGCCAAGGCAGCCAAGGACATCCCAGCTTTCCGTCCGGGCGACACCGTTCGCGTCGGCGTGAAGGTTATCGAAGGTGAGCGCACCCGTGTGCAGGCCTACGAAGGCGTGTGCATTGCCCGCGCTAACAAGGGCATCAGCTCCAACTTCACCGTGCGCAAGATGTCGTTCGGCGAAGGTGTTGAGCGTGTGTTCCCGCTTTACTCGCCCAATATTGATTCGATTACCGTGGTGCGCCGCGGTGTCGTGCGGCGTGCCAAGCTCTATTACCTGCGCGGCCGCACCGGCAAACGCGCACGTATTGCTGAGCGTCGTGACACCCGTCCGGGCCAGGAATGAACGAAGACTGACACCACAGGTTCAGTCTGACGAACAGACCGAAGCGGCCGGCTCCACAACATGGGAGACCGGCCGTTTCAGCATATAGGAAGTGACTATCATGGGTTATCGGGTTGTTGTTGTGGGCGCGACAGGGAATGTCGGCCGCGAAATGCTGAACATCCTGGCTGAGCGCGAATTTCCCTGCGATGAAATCGCTGCCGTGGCCTCGCCCCGTTCACAAGGGCTGGAAATTGATTTTGGTGAAACCGGGCGCAAGCTTAAGGTTCACAATATCGAGAATTTCGATTTCACCGGCTGGGATATGGCGCTGTTTGCGGCTGGATCAGGCCCGACCAAGATCCATGCCCCGCGCGCTGCCGCCCAAGGCTGCGTGGTGATCGATAACTCCTCGCTCTATCGCATGGACCCCGATGTGCCGTTGATCGTGCCAGAGGTGAACCCCGAGGCGATTGACGGCTATACGGCCAAGAACATCATCGCCAATCCCAACTGCTCAACCGCGCAGATGGTGGTGGCGCTTAAGCCGCTGCATGATGCGGCCAAGATCACCCGCGTTGTGGTGTCCACCTATCAGTCGACCTCTGGTGCGGGCAAAGCCGGAATGGACGAGCTGTTTGAACAAAGCCGCGCGATCTTTGTGGGCGATCAGGTGGAGGTGAAGAAGTTTACCAAGCAAATCGCGTTCAATGTGATCCCGCACATTGATGTCTTCTTGGATGATGGTTTCACCAAGGAAGAGTGGAAGATGGTGGTCGAAACCAAAAAGATTCTCGATCCCAAGATCAAGGTCACCGCTACTTGCGTGCGTGTGCCGGTGTTTGTTGGCCACTCGGAATCGATCAATCTGGAATTCGAAAACGAAATTTCCGCCGATCAGGCCAAGGAAATCCTGCGCGAGGCACCGGGCATTATGCTGATCGATAAGCATGAAGATGGTGGCTATGTCACCCCGATCGAATGCGTGGGCGACTATGCCACCTTCGTCAGCCGCGTGCGGGAAGATATCACGGTGGAAAATGGTCTGGCGCTGTGGTGCGTCTCTGACAACCTGCGCAAGGGCGCGGCGCTCAATGCGGTGCAGATCGCCGAATTGCTTGGCCGTCGTCACCTTAAGAAGGGCTGAGGCTAAGCGGCCTAGTGGAGAGGGTTGGTGCGATGAGCGAGACCAGCACCACTTACCATCTGGGGCATGGCGGGGCGCGCCTCGCTGTGCACCGTATGGGGCAGGGCCGTCCGGTTTTGCTGCTGCATGGCTTGTTTTCCAGCGCCGAGGTGAACTGGATCAAATATGGCCATGCCGCAAGGCTGGCTGCGGCGGGCTTTGCCGTAATCATGCCCGATCTGCGCGCCCATGGGCACAGCCAAGCCTCGCACGATCCGGCGGACTATCCGCATGATGTTCTGGTGGCCGATCTGCTGGCCTTGGTGCAGGCGTTGGGGCTGGAGGATTATGATCTGGGTGGGTTCTCTTTGGGGGCCCGCACGGCGCTGAAAGGCGTGCTGGCGGGCCTTCGGCCCCGGCGGCTGGTGCTGGGCGGTATGGGACTGGAAGGCCTGACCCAATGGGGTGGGCGTTCGGACTTCTTCTTTGATGTGATTGCCCGCTTCGGCACGATACCGCGCGATGATCCGGCCTATTTCGCCCAGTCGTTCATGAAAACGATGAAGATTGATCCGGAGGCGGCACGGCTGCTGCTCGAATCGGTTGAAGGGGTGGGGATCCCAGACTTTGCCCCGGTGACCATGCCGACTTTGGTCGTCTGCGGTACGGATGACCGCGATAACGGATCGCCCCAAGCCTTGGTCGCGGCCCTGCCTGATGCCGATCTGGCTGAAATCCCCGGTACGCACATGAGCTGCGTTTCGCGGCGGGAACTGGGTGAATCGATTGCCAATTTCCTGACGGCCTAACCTTTATCGATCGCCCCTTGACCCCGGCTCCCTGACGCTTATGCCTTTGGCCAAGCCGTTACGGCTGAAACCATATCGTTCGGGGATTTGTCGATGACCAAGTTCGTTTCGCTCGCCGCAATGGCGCTGGGTCTCTCTGCCGGTTCGGCGCTTTCTGCCGGTTCCGCATGGGCGCAAACCCCGGCTGATGTGGATGCTTGGGTTAAGCAAGCGGATCAGACCTATTTTGCCGAAAGCGTGAAGAACGGGCAGACTGAATGGGTCTATGAAACCTATATCATCGACGATTCCGCCGCAATTGCCGCGGATGAGAACGCCAAGATGTCGGTTCTGCAAACGCAGAATGCCGCCAAGGCTGCTGAACTGGCCAAGGTTTCCGGCCTTTCCCCCGATACCCAGCGCCGGCTGAACATGTTCCGCACCCTGATTGTTAACCCCGTGCCATCAACCCCCGGCGCGGCGGATGAATTTGCCCGCCTGCAGGCCGAAATTCAGGGCATCTATGGCAAAGGCAAGGGCACCCTGCGCGGCCAGCCGATCACCGGCAACGATATCGAAGCGGCCATGCGCACCAACCGTAATCCTGATGATTTGAAGGAAATGTGGGTTTCGTGGAACGATGCGGTCGGCGCGCCGATGAAGGCGGACTATGTCCGCATGGTCGACATATCGAACCAAGGCGCGCGCGAACTGGGCTATGCCGATACCGGAGCCTTGTGGCGGTCCAATTATGACATGACGCCCGAAGCCTTCACCGCCACCACCGAAAAGCTGTGGAACGAGGTGAAGCCGCTTTACCTGCAATTGCATTGCTACACCCGCAAAGAGCTGAATGCGAAATATGGCGATGGCGTGCAGGCCAAAACCGGCCCGATCCGCGCCGATTTGCTCGGCAACCTGTGGGCGCAGGAATGGGGCGGGATCTATGATATCGTGGCGCCAAAGGGCGCTGGTGATCTGGGCTATGATACCGGCGATCTGCTGACCGCCAAGGGCTATGATCCGGTGAAGATGGTGAAAGCGGGTGAGGGGTTCTACACCTCGCTGGGCTTCCCCGCTCTGCCGACGACCTTCTGGCAGCGCTCTCAGATCACCCGCCCGCGTGATCGGGATGTGATCTGCCATGCCTCGGCCTGGAACCTCGATAACAAGGACGATCTGCGCATCAAGATGTGCACCAAGGTCAACTCCGATGACTTCGTGACGATCCACCATGAATTGGGCCACAATTTCTATCAGCGCGCCTATAATGGCCAACCCTATCGCCTTTACATGGAAGGCGCGAATGATGGCTTCCACGAAGCGATTGGCGATACCATGGCGCTGTCGATCACGCCGCAATATCTGGTGCAGATCGGCCTGCTCGATCCTGCCAAGGTACCCGATGCCAGCAAAGACACCGGTCTCTTGCTGCGCCAAGCGATGGACAAAGTGGCTTTCCTGCCCTTTGGCCTGATGATTGACCGCTACCGCTGGCAGATATTTTCTGGCGCGGTGAAGCCGGCGGATTACAACAAGGCATGGACCGCGATGCGCCTGCAATATCAGGGCATCGTGCCGCCCGCGCCGCGCAGCGATGATGGCTTTGATGCCGGGGCCAAGTATCACGTGCCCGCCGTGGTGCCCTATACCCGCTATTTCCTGGCGCGGGTGTTGCAGTTCCAGTTCTATGAAGCCGCATGCAAAACCGCGGGTTGGACCGGCCCGCTGCACCGTTGCAGCTTCTATGGCAACAAGGCGGTGGGCGAAAAGCTGAACGCCATGCTGTCAATGGGCGCCAGCAAGCCTTGGCCCGATGCGCTGCAAGCTTTTACCGGCAGCCGCGAAATGAGCGGCAAGCCGATGCTGCGTTATTTCGCCCCGCTGATGACCTGGCTGAAAGCGCAGAACAAGGGTGAAAGCTGCGGCTGGTAAGACGGCTACGACATCCCAATATCCTTCTACGGGCTCAGGATGAGCGGGGTTTGTTAACGGGTCCACACCCTAATCCCGCTCATCCTGCGCCCGTCAAAGGATGCCGCGCAACCTAATCGGGCGTTCTTACCGGAACGGCGGCTCCTTGAACGCCCGCAACTTGCGAGAATGGAGCCTTGCCCCTTCGGCGCGCAGCAATTCGCACGCCATTACGCCGATTTTAAGGTGCGAGGAGATCGTCTCCTCGTAAAACTTGTTGGCTTGGCCAGGCAGTTTAATCTCGCCGTGCAGCGGCTTGTCTGACACGCAGAGCAGGGTGCCGTAGGGCACGCGAAAGCGATAGCCTTGGGCGGCGATCGTGGCGCTTTCCATATCGATGGCAATGGCGCGGCTTTGGCTAAAGCGGCGGGCGCTGTCGGTATAGCGCAGTTCCCAATTGCGATCATCGGTGGTGACGACGGTGCCGGTGCGCATCCGCTTTTTCAGATTGGCGCCCGTGCTGCCGCTGACCTGCTCAGCCGCCGTGGCCAAGGCGACCTGCACTTCGGCAATCGCCGGGATGGGGATTTCTGGCGGGAGTACCGCATCCAGTACGTGATCATCGCGCAAATAGGCGTGGGCCAGCACATAATCACCGATCCGCTGCGTATCGCGCAGACCGCCGCAGTGGCCGATCATTAACCAAGCCTCGGGTCGTAGCACGGCCAAGTGATCGCAGATCGTCTTGGCGTTGGATGGGCCGACCCCAATGTTGACCAAAGTAATGCCAGAGCCATTTTCGCCGATCAGGTGATAGGCAGGCATCTGGTGGCGCCGCCACGCGGTGTCAGACAGCCGCTCACGCGCAGCGTCGGTCTTTTGGTCAATGTAGAGCCCACCCGCCCCCGACAGGGCGCTATAGCCTTGGCTGCCCAATTGTGCGCCTGCCCAATCGACGAATTCATCGACATAGCGGTGATAATTGGTGAACAGGATAAAGCGCTGGAAATGTTCGGTGCTGGTGCCGGTATAGTGCGCCAGCCGGGCGAGGCTGAAATCGGTGCGCAGACCATCAAACAGCGCCAATGGGGCCGGATCGTCTGGCCCGCCCAGATCAATGCCATCAGCCAGTTCATCGCCGATCATCGCCAGTTCGGGCGCGGGAAAATGCTTGGCCAGATCTTGCGGGCTGATCGATCCCAGACCAGAGCTGGCATCGATGACATAGGGAAAGGCGATTTCCTGTGCCGATGGTCCCACGTCCACTTCGATTTCGTAATCGTCAGCGATGAGTGAGAGTTGTTCGGTCAGATAGCTGGCGAAAAAGGCGGGGCGGGTAATCGTGGTGGCAAATAGCCCTTCGTGGCTGAGCCGACCAAAGGCGCGGGCCAAATCTGGGCGGGTTTCCACCCCGGAATAACGGATGCGCAATTCGGGGTAGCACCAAGCCCGGCTGGTCCGGCGATCCGCGGGGGGCAGGGTGCCATTGGCCGCGAATTGGGTGATGTCTGATCGCAGCGTGGCGACGGCGGTTTCGTAAACGCGGACCAATTCCGCGATAATCGTTTCTGTTGTTTGCATCGGTGGCTTGTAACGCCAGAACGATCCCATTTCAATTGCAACCAAATTGGGCTTGCGGATCAGTCTTTATCGTTGCGGGTATCAAAACGGGCCTCGCCTATGTCATCGCCATGATCGCGGATGAAACAGTGCAGGCGATAGCCCCCATAGGTCAGCAGAATAACAATCCCGCCAAGAAACACCGCATCTGTCAAAGAGCCCACAGCCTGACCAAAAAAGATAAGGCATATCACGGCAGTAGCGATCAGGGCGTTAGGCCCACCCAAAGGACGGCGCGCAGGTTTGGAGTTATCCGGTTCCATGGCTTTGTCAGACAGCGGATAGGAAGGGCTGTCAACTGGCTTGCGGTGCTGTGTGCCTGTCGAAGGACGTAGGTCCAAAAGAAAAGGGGGCGCCAAAGGCACCCCCTGAACTTGTTGCCAGACTGGCCGAAGCGGTTAGGCTTCGGTTTCGTCTTCGGCTTGCGGCTCGAGCATGTCGGCCGGAATTTCGCCAGGTTCGGCGTTCGGATCGAAAGCTTCGGTGAAGCCGGCGCTTTCGGTATCGAACATCGCTGCCAACACGTCGACGCCAGCAGCTTGCTGCGCGGCTTCGTCGGGCGAGCGCGCGACATTAACCTTAACCTGAACCGACACTTCGGGGTGCGGCGAAACGCGCACGGTGAAGACGCCGATGGTCTTGATCGGGCGTTCCAGCACGATCATTGCCTTGGTTACGTGGGCGCCATCAGCAACCAGCGCATCGACGATGTCACGCACCGAAACCGAACCATAAAGCTGGCCAGAATTCGATGAAGCGCGGATCAGGATGACGCTCTTGCCTTCGATGTCCTTGCTGTCACGCTCAGCCGCGGCGCGGCGTTCGGCGTTATCAGCTTCGATCTTGGCACGGTTGGCTTCGAAAACCTTTTTGTTGGCTTCGTTAGCGCGCAGGGCCTTCTTGTTGGGCAGCAGATAGTTGCGCGCATAGCCGTCTTTGACGGTAACGACATCGCCGATTGCGCCCAGCTTCTCGACACGTTCGAGGAGGATGATATCCATGGTGGTCTTCCTCTCTTACTTAACGAGGTAGGGCAGAAGCCCCAGGTGACGGGCGCGCTTGATCGCTTGGCTCAGCTCACGCTGCTTCTTGCCAGAAACCGCGGTGATGCGGCTTGGCACGATCTTGCCACGCTCAGACATGAAGCCCTGAAGCAGGCGCACGTCTTTGTAATCAATCTTGGGCGCGTTCTTACCCGAAAACGGGCAGGACTTGCGGCGGCGGAAAAACGGACGAGCCATGGATCAATACTCCTCGCGTTCGCGGCGCTTGGTGCGCTCACGGTCGTTCTTGCGCATTTGCACCGACGGACCCGCTTCATGCTCGTCAACGCGGATCGACATCCAGCGGATGATATCTTCGTTGATCGCGGTCTGGCGTTCCAGCTCGGCAATGACGCCAGCAGGGGCTTCAATGTTCATCAGAACGAAATGGGCCTTGCGGTTGCGCTGAATCTTGTAGGCGAGGCTCTTGAGGCCCCAGGTTTCGGTCTTGGTGACCTTGCCCTGGTTGGCTTCGACAATCTCGGTGGCGGTAGCGGCCAAGGCATCAACTTGTGCCTGGCTCAGATCCTGGCGTGCCAGGAAGACATGCTCATAAAGCGGCATGTACAGCCTTTCTGTCTCTAACCGATCGCTGGCTTGTCCGCACCATTGCGGGGCCCCTCCGGCTTTCTTAAACATCCGGCTTCCTGTTCAGGAAAGCGCGGAAGTCGCGGCCCTTAGCGCATTATAGCGCGATTGCAAGGCTGGAGTGGTGATTGCCCTTTGCCCCAAGGGCTAGGGCAGGGGCTATAGGCCCCAAGGGGCAGCATAGAGTGGCGCCGGAACGGGAAGAAAGG
>JBEGLE010000053.1:0-6944 GCA_041183725.1 Pseudomonadota bacterium
CCATGCAGGTGCCAGCCCCGATCAGCAATTGACCGACAGCCTCGGCAAGATCAGCACCGAGATCGACAGCGTGACCCGCCAGTTGGCCGAGGGCAAGCTGGATGCGCTGGCGATCCAGAACCGCTATCTCGACTATAAATACGGCAGCGAGACCTAACGCTTCCAGCGCAAAACCAGCGTGAGCACCAGCGGCCAGAACAGCGTGAAAAACACGTCCTCCACGGTGCCGTCCAGCGTCCAGCCGGTGCGGAAGGCATAGTCGACCAACTCGTTGCCCGTTTCGGCCGCCACAACCACCCAGAACGGCCACCAGCGCTTAAACCCGCGCGGCAGGACCGCGCCGGCCAGCACATAGATCACCAGCCCCGTCCATGTGTGGACCAGCTTGTCCGGCCCGAATTGGGCGCGCCACATGATCCACGAAATAACACGTTCATAGGCGAGGACAAATTGCATGGCGCCCTTATGCTGCGCCGCAGCAGGCGCGTCCACCCCTTACCGCATAAGAAAAAGGCCGGAAGAGGTTTCCCCCTTCCGGCCTTTTCAAACGCTGTGTCCGGCGAGAGCTTAGTTGCCCTGCACCTGTGCCACATCAACCTTCAGGCCGGGGCCCATCGAGGTCGAGAGGCCGATCTTGCGCACATACTTGCCCTTGGAGCCGGTCGGCTTGGCCTTCACGATGGCGTCAACAAACGCCACGAAGTTGGCCTTGAGCGCTTCGTTCGAGAACGAGAGCTTGCCGATACCGCCATGGATGATGCCGGCCTTTTCGACGCGGAACTCGATCTGACCGCCCTTGGCAGCCTTCACGGCTTCAGCCACGTTCGGCGTCACAGTGCCCAGCTTGGGGTTCGGCATCAGGCCCTTGGGACCCAGCACCTTGCCCAGACGGCCGACGATGCCCATCATGTCAGGCGTAGCGATCACACGACCGTAGTCGAGATTGCCAGCCTGCATGTCTTCGAGCAAATCTTCCGCACCCACGCGGTCAGCGCCAGCGGCCAGAGCGGCCTCGGCCTTGTCGCCACGAGCGAAGACGGCAACCTTGACGTCCTTGCCGGTGCCCGAAGGCAGGGTGACCATGCCGCGCACCATCTGGTCGGCATGACGCGGGTCAACGCCCAGGTTCATGGCGACTTCGATGGTTTCGTCAAACTTGGTGGTCGACAGGTCCTTGAGCAGCTGGATGGCATCATCCACAGCGTAAACCGTCATGTTGTCGCCCAGCTTGGCAGCCAGCGACTTGTTCTTCTTGGTCAGCTTTGCCATCGGATCAGCCCTCCACAACCTGCAGGCCCATCGAACGGGCGGAACCTTCGATGATCTTTGTCGCCGCTTCGATATCGTTGGCGTTAAGATCCTTCATCTTGGACTGGGCAATGTCTGACAGCACCGAACGCTTGATCGTTCCAGCGGAAACCTTGCCCGGCTCCTTCGAGCCCGACTTCAGGTTCGCGGCCTTCTTGATCAGATAAGATGCCGGCGGCGTCTTGGTGACAAAAGTGAAGCTGCGATCGGCATAGACCGTGATAATGGTCGGGATCGGCATGCCGCTTTCAAGGTCCTGCGTCGCGGCGTTGAACGCCTTGCAGAATTCCATGATGTTCACACCGCGTTGGCCCAGGGCCGGACCGATTGGCGGCGACGGGGTTGCCTTGCCTGCAGGAACCTGCAGCTTGATATAGCCTTCAATTTTCTTGGCCACGAAGGGCCTCCTTTCTTCCTGTTGGCTTCCCGCTGTTTCAGGGAAAGACCTCAGAGTAAGCGGTCAAACAGGCCCGAAAGCCCTCCCGCACGGAATCACGATGGAATTTCTTCCTTCATGAAGCTGGCGCGCCTAGCGCAAAGCCCCGGCAAAGCCAAGGCTTTTCGCCATAAAGCGAGACAGGGTAGCGACAGACCAGCCCAAAGCTGACTGCTGCGAATTTACTTGGTGAGTTCGACTTCTTCGAAACCGAGTTCAACCGGCGTGGCCCGACCAAAGATCGAAACCGAAACCTTGACCCGCTGCTTGTCGAAATCGAGTTCCTCGACCAAGCCATTGAAGCTGGCGAAGGGACCGGCGTTGACCTTGACCTGATCACCAATTTCGTAATCGACGCTGATTTCGCGGCGCGGCTGGGCAGCGGCTTCATCACGGGCACCAAAATAACGGGCGGCTTCGCGATCAGAGATCGGCTGCGCCTTGCCATTGTTGCCCAAGAATCCGGTGACCTTCGCGGTATTCTTGATCAAGTGATAGACGTCATCGGTCAGCGCCAGCTTGGCGAGCACGTAACCCGGCATAGTCTTGCGTTCGACCAGAACCTTCTTGCCGCGCTTTACTTCGGTCAGCGATTCGGTCGGCACTTCGACCGCTTCGACCAGTTGCGACAGGCCTTTGCGTTCGGCTTCAGCGATAATCGAATCGCGAACCTTGCTTTCAAAGCCGGAATAGGCGTGAATGATGTACCAACGAGCCATAGCGTCCTCTTGAGGTCTCTCTTTTTCCGGTTCGCTTACTGAGCGAGCGACAGCAGCAATTGCACGATCTTACCAAAGATCGAATCAACGCCGAGGAAGAACCCAGCAAGGATCGTCATCATGATCGCGACGAAAATCGCCGTGGTCACAGTTTCCTGACGCGATGGCCAGGCGACCTTGTTGGCTTCTGCCTTTACCTGGCGAAAGAATTCACCGGGGTTGATCTTGGCCATGGCGGCACTGCCCTTGCTGCTGATCGTTGAACACATTGCTTCCGCCAAGGGGACATCGCCGCCCCGGCTCGTTTGCCGGGAGGGGCTGATGATCTCCAATGTCGGGAGTGAGGCCCAGTTAGCGACTGACCACAGGATTTGCAAGCTGTTGCACAGCCCCTTGCTGCACAGGGTGGTGCAAGCGGGCAATGAACGAATGCTTGGTGCTGAAAATCACCTCTGCCCCATCGGGTAAACGAATCGGCGGGCGTTCGCCATAGTACCAGATAAAGTCGGCCACTTTGGCTGGTGCAAAGGTGCTCAGATCAACGCGCTTATTCATCCTGAGCAGATAACGCTGAGAGGGATCAACAAAGTGCCAGTCGGGCTGCTTGATCTGCAACATATGCACCCCAGGGATGGCAAAGTGGCAATTGACCAAGGCATCGCGGCGCACCGTGGCCCATGACCCGATGTGGCCATAGGCCGGCGTCGGCCACAGGGTACGCACTTCTTCAAAAGCATAGGCAACTTTGGCTCCGCGCGGCACCATATTCAGGGCACGCAGCATGGCGGATACTTCGGTGGACGTGGCCTGCCACGCCAGTGCGGTAATCATGATCCGCACCAGAAACGGCACGGCTGCCAGCGGCATCAGCCAATTGGGCGCCCGCCAATCAATCGCCAATGCGCCCAGCATCAAGGCGACACCGATCAGACGGTAATCGGCATAGTCGCCGCCGCCCAAATGCCGCGGCACGACAAGCGTCAGCACAACCATGATCGCCACGGCCCAACCCAGCCGCCAGTCAAATTTGCGATACGCCATGGCAACGAACGGGATGATGCAGAAAAAGGCCGTGCTGGCGAGATCGAGATACCCCTCGCGATCGCGCATCGCGGTTTTCCACTCAATCCACTTCACCCACAAAGGATTGCGGCCATAATTCAGTGATCCGGCAGCCTGCTGGCTCGCCAGAACCGTGGGCAAAATAGGCAGCCACAGTGGCAACGTGGCCTTGACCGCGCGCAACAGGTTCTTGTCGCGCTGCCATTCATAACCGAACACCATAACGCCCAGAACGCCCCAGCCCGATTGGTGGCACAGCCAAACCAACAGACCAATCGGCACAAAACAGGCATTGCGCCATTTCCAACCGGCCGACCGCACCCAAAAAGCAAAGGCAAACAGCGCCAGCGCCAAAGACAGGGTGAAATTCAAAAATCCCATGATCAACGAAGGCGACCAGATCGTGGCCAGCGCCAGCAGAGTGCCCACCCCCACGCGGCCCCGCAGGGTGCGTTCAACCGTGATCAGCGCCAAGCCGGTTAGCAGCGGGATCAGGATAACAATGATTCGCCCGCCGGTTTCCAGCCCAAACAGCGCGGCCAGCGGGTGGATCAGCAGGTCTGCCCCCAGATTGCCCGACCAAGCCCAGCGAAAGCCGTAATACTGATCAATCACCGGATTTTCACCGTGCACCAGCATGACATACCAGCGCGCAAGGTGCGCCGGATAATCGGTCATCTGCGGATAACGGGCAAGAATCGGCGGCAAGGCAGCCAGCAGCGACAGGGCAATCGCTGCCCAGGTCCACCCATCACTGCGCCACCCCAAAGCGCGGGGCGTCTGGTGCGATTCGCTAGCAACGGTGGAGGGGGCGGCTTCAGCCATCAGACCAACAAACCTTCAAGGGAACGGGCTGGCATCGCAATCGTTCTTTAAGGAACTGGCAGGAGTGGAGGGACTCGAACCCACGGCCCTCGGTTTTGGAGACCGATGCTCTACCAACTGAGCTACACTCCTACGGAAGGGCGGCCTCTAATCATCGCCGCCGGGATTGGCAAGCGCACTCTTGACGACAATCGTCTATCGCGGGGCATATCACGCGAAAGTCTGGATAAATCTGGCAAGGCGGTGCTATCGCGCAGCTATGCACAGACCCGCCGGCATCATCGACGCAGACCTGCTCTTGCTGGCCTATCGCGGCGGGATCTTTCCGATGTCGGACGCCCGCGATGATCCAGAGGTGTTTTGGGTTGAACCAAAACGCCGGGCGATTTTACCGCTCGATCAGTTTCATCTCTCGCATTCCTTGGCGCGAACTCTGCGCCGGGGCGGCTTTACCGTTACCTGTAACGCCGCCTTTGCCGACGTAATGCAAGCCTGCGCCGGGCCACGCCGTGATGGCGATGACACCTGGATTAGCCAACGAATCGAAGCCAGCTATCGCAATCTGCACACCGAAGGCCACGCCCACTCGATTGAGTGTTGGCGCGATGGCGCGCTGGTTGGCGGGCTTTATGGCGTTGGGTTTGATGCCGTGTTCTGCGGTGAAAGCATGTTCAGCCGCGCCACCGATGCTTCAAAAGTCGCGCTGGCTTGGCTGGTCGCCGCCATGCGCCGTGGCGGCATGCGCTTGCTCGATTGCCAATTCCTCACGCCGCATCTGGCTTCGCTGGGGGCGATCGAAATTACCCAGAACCGCTATCTTAAGCTGCTGCGCGCGGCTCAGCGGCCTGCGCTGGGCGATGCAGAGGGCGCAGAAGCTGGCTTGGCAGAGGCGGCTGGGGATGGCGAAGCGCTGGCGCTGCCCGTTGCCTTTGCCGCCGTGCTGGGCGATGCGGCAGCGGCGGGATCTTCTTCCTCACCCGGAAACTTCATCGCGCAGTCTTTGACCCAGACATCATAAACCGGATGCTCAACCACATTGAGCGAGGGTGAATTCTTGAACAGCCAGCCGGAAAAAATCTTGTTCCAGGCAAAGGGCTGATTAGCGGCGGCGCGTTCTTCGACAAAAACCTGAACGAAGGCGCCCACTTCGGGCGGCTGTTCCCAAGGCAAGGTTTTCTCGCAGCTCGCCAACTTGATGAACACATTGCCGATGCGGTGCGATTCGCCGCTTTTCAGGACAATGTCTTGCTCAAGGTTGTTGCGCTTATTCAGCAGACCCAGCGTTGCCACCCGATCTTTCACCGGCGTGCCGTACTCGCTTTCCACCACGGGGCCACCTGCGCCACCAGAGGTTAACGCAGTGGGGACATCGGTTGCTTGGGCTTCGGTGGTATCATCGCCATGCCCACGACAGCCCGAGACCGCCAGCGCAAAGGGGACTATCAGGGCAAATGCCCGCTTCACAGGTTCAGGTGTCCAGAGCGATCTTTAGCGATCGCCATCGGGCGACCAGGCATCATAATCACCCGTTGCCGCCGCCCGCTGACCACCCTTTTCCAAAGCGCCTTGCGGGCGATAGGCCGCCGCTGTGCCGGTGGCATTGGGGGTATAGTCCGCTTCCCAGATGTGCGGCGGTGGCAGGTGGCTTTCGGGTACGCCATCATAGCTGTTGTGCAGCCAGCCATGCCATTCTGCCGGCACGCGGCTGGCGTCATTGGCGCCGTTGTAAATCACCCAGCGCCGTTCCGAGCCATCAGACCGACGCTTTTTCGCGCGGTAATAACGGTTACCCTGCGCGTCCGTACCGACAGATTCGCCGGTCATCGCGCTGTTGAACAGTGTGCCGATGGTGGCGCCGTTCCACCAGGTGAAGATCTTCGCAAGGATTCCCATAGGCCAGCGCCTAGCGGAATTGAGGGGGGGGCGGCAAGCGGGAATCGGCGGCTTTGCCTGCGGATTCGTTCACCACGTTACCAAGTCGCCCGGGGCAATGCCCAGTTGCGCGGCCCGGCCACCGTTCAGTTCCAAGACAGCCGAGACCAGCCCTGCGGAAAACAGCGGCATTTCTGAATAGGGCTGGGCGCGCTCGGCGATGTTTAGCACGCGGTGATCCGTGCCAATAAAAATGATGTCGAGCGAGAGAATGGTGTTCTTCATCCAAAAGGAAGCTGGCCGCGCCGGCTTCATCGGAAAAATCATCCCTTCATCCGCCCCCATGCTGGTGCGAAACATCAGGCCTCTTTCCTGCGCGACGCCGCTCAGAGCTGCTTCCACCCGAAACAGATGCGGCTTGCCATTATGGGTAACCGTAAGCGGGATTACCGGCAGGCCAGACACCGGATGGCGAGGCGCACTGGCACGCAACGGCCCAGCTTGAGCTTGGGCCAAAGAACCGGAGGCCAAGGCCAGCAAAAAAGCGGCGGCAATGGCGGCAATGCGCATGGTCACTCATCTCCCTCATCAGCCCAAATTTCGGCAGCATCTGTGCTGGGCGCATTGACCAATTCGCGGGCCATGTCCAGCCGATGCCCGGCGCGCAACAGGGCCGCCAACTGCTTTTCGCGCTGCACCCGATCAGGAAGTATGGCACCATA
>JBEGLE010000054.1:0-10960 GCA_041183725.1 Pseudomonadota bacterium
GATTCCCACGCGTTACGCACCCGTGCGCCACTAGACCCGAAGGTCTCGTTCGACTTGCATGTGTTAGGCATGCCGCCAGCGTTCGTTCTGAGCCAGGATCAAACTCTCAAGTTTGTGTCACAACCAATCAGGCACAGGGCAAGCCCCGCAGACCTGCTAGGTTGAGCTTCAAGGAGCCGATACCTGCACTTGTCAAACGTAATGGATACGAAGGACATGCATTGGTAACGGCCTAAATTTAAACTCAGTATCCGGAGCCTTAAAACCCCCGGACTGAGCGCCGTCGCCCACATGTCCCTTCATCAAAAACCAACAATGTCAAAGAGCCATCCAACAAATTTGGCGGACAACCAGCGTTCCCCGATTTTGGTACCGGGGGACGTGTTGTCCGTTTATGTTGGCGACCAGTCGTTCAAGCCGTTTGAAGCGGCGTTCCCGTCCGGTGAACGGGCCTCTAAGGTGGGTGTCTGATTCGGTCAACGAGTTTTTGCAATTTTATTTCACATTCTCGTGCAACCCGCAGAAATCCTAGGTTTTTTGTGCGTGTTTTTTACTGCCTCAACAATCATTCTCGTCACTTGCTGCCGAATCTACTGCCCCACTTCACCCTCACAGCGCCAAGGTCTTGCCGCGCTAAGACGTTATTTTTGCGTCATAAACCGCAGAATTCCGCCATTTATTGCTGCATCGCACCACGAATCTTGGCGAATGGCGACTGATTCACCGCCCCCGGGTGATTCACCAGAGGGATGCCGGGCGCGATTCTGATGTCCGCAATCACCAACATCTCCTCTGGCTCTGCGTCCTTGCTCTTTCGCTTTCGCTTGCGCGGTTTACAGAGAGAGCCATGCCTCCTGATAATCACAGCAACGCCACCGATACCCGCCACGATGGCTGGAGCACCCTTCGCCGCTTCCTGCCCTATCTGTGGCCGAGCGATAAACCAGCCCTGCGCGGGCGGATCGTGGTGGCGCTGATCCTGATCGCGCTGTCCAGCGGGGTGCAGCTCTATTTGCCTTACCTGCTGAAGTGGGCGGTTGACGTTATGGCCCTGAGCGGCCCGCGCGTCGCGCAGTTCGCGATGCTCTATGTCCTAGCCTATGCCGCTGGGCGCTTTTCCGGGGTCTTGTTCGATAACCTGCGCAACATCGTGTTTGAACGCGTGGGGCAGGATGCCACGCGCGCGCTGGCCGAGGGGGTCTTTGCCCAATTGCACCGCCTGTCGCTGCGCTTTCATCTAGCGCGCCGCACGGGCGAGGTAACCAAGGTGATCGAACGTGGCACCAAGAGCATCGATACCATGCTCTATTTCATGTTGTTCAATATTGCCCCCACCGTGCTGCAACTGGTCGTGGTGGCGGTGATCTTTCAGATCAACTTTGGCTGGGGGCTGGTGGCGGCGACCAGCGTTGCGATTGCGGCCTATATCTATTTAACCCGCACGATCACCGAATGGCGCAGCAGCCTGCGTGAAAAGATGAACCGGCTGGACGGCCAAGCCCTGTCACGCGCGGTGGATTCCTTGCTCAATTACGAAACGGTGAAATACTTCGGCGCAGAGCAACGCGAAGAAGCCCGCTATGCCCAAGCCACCGGGGCCTATGCCGAAGCAGCGATCAAAAGCGAAAACAGCCTGGCCCTGCTGAATATTGTCCAAGCCCTGGTGATCAACCTGCTGATGGCCGCGGCCTTGGCCTATACGGTCTGGGGCTGGACCAAGGGGAAATATACCGCCGGGCAATTGGTGTTCGTGCAGACCTATCTCACCCAATTGTTCCGCCCGCTGGATATGTTGGGCATGGTCTATCGCACGATCCGCCAAGGGCTGATCGATATGGCCGCCATGTTCAAACTGATCGATACCGAAGTTGAAGTGGCCGACAAACCCGGCGCCCCGGCCTTGGTAATCACACAGCCCAGTCTGGTGTTTGATAATGTGCTGTTCGGCTATGAAAAGGATCGCACGATCCTGCATGGGCTTAGCTTTGAAGTGCCGGCGGGCTGGCAGGTCGCGGTGGTTGGCCCATCGGGCGCGGGCAAAAGCACCATCGCACGGCTGGTTTTTCGCTTTTACGATCCGTGGTCAGGCCGCATCTTGATCGACGGGCAGGATATTGCCGCGGTTTCGCAAACTTCGGTCCGCGCCGCTTTGGGTATCGTACCGCAGGATTCGGTGCTGTTTAACGACAGCATCGGTTATAACATTGCCTATGGCCGCGATGGCGCCAGCCAAGCCGATGTTGAAGCCGCCGCCAAGGCGGCATCGCTGATGGGCCTGATCGATCGCTTGCCCCAAGGCTTTGCCACCGAAGTGGGGGAACGCGGGCTGAAACTGTCTGGCGGCGAGAAACAACGCGTGGCGATTGCCCGCACCTTAGTAAAGAACCCGCCGATCCTGCTGCTGGACGAAGCCACCAGCGCACTCGACACCCGCACCGAGCAAGACATTTTGGCCACCCTGCACAATGTTGCCGAAGGGCGCACCAGCCTGTCGATCGCTCACCGCCTGTCCACTATCGCCGATGCTGACCGCATTCTGGTGCTGAACGAAGGACGCTTGGCCGAACAGGGCACCCACAGCGAGCTGCTGCGTCACGATGGGCTTTATGCTGAAATGTGGAACCGCCAAGCGAACGAGGGCGAGGCGCTGGATGAAGCGGCGCAGTAGCTTCGGTTCAGCCCTTCACCACATCCGCCGCGTGCCAGACCACGGCCTGAGCAGCCTTCATGCAGTTGTTTTCTATATCCCAGGCAATGCTTGGGGAGCCATAGAGCCGCCAGCCCTGCTCCAGCGCCTCGGACACCCGATCGCAAAAGGCACGATCATCCTTGCCGGTTAGCAGCCGATAGATCGGGCGGTCTTCGGGGGTCTGATAGGGCATGGCTTTGCGCTGCGGGGATCAGCTGCCGTTGGGACCGCGACCGCCGCCTGTATTGCTGCCGTTATCGCCGCCCATGCCACCGGCACCGACTTGGCCGATATTGCCAAACAGATCATCAAGGAAGCCACGATGTTTGCCCAAGGTTGGGGTCTTGTGGCTATCCGGGTCCAGCAAAGCGGCCCGCTCCATCCCGGTCTTGGTTACGGCCGAAACAGCACCCCGGTTATCAAAGCTGATGCGCAGCACCGATTCGTTTTCGGTGCGCGGGCGCCCAAAGGGGGCCTGCTTGGTTCCCACCGAAACATAGTACCAATCTTGCCGGCCAAATTCGCTGACGAAGGTGGGGCGGCCCAAAGCCTTTTCAACCGACTGCATATTATCAACGCCCGGCTGAACCGCATCAACCAGCGCCTGATCAACCAAATAACCACGGTGATCCTTGATCGTGCTGCAGCCCGAAAGCGCGCAGGCTGCGGCGATCAGCGCCGTCCCGACTGCAACTTTCCCAAATATGCGCATGCTTTGCTCCGATCGGTCGTGCCCCGCGTTGCGCCATTGCCATGACGCCGCCCGAGCGTGTATCGGCGCCAGCCTTATCGTCCGGCGCGTCAGTTCGCAATGGGCAGTGGCAGGCGCAGCTTGAATTGCGGCTGAACAACAACAAAAAGGATACCCCAATGTCGTTCCTGAAGCGCCTTTTGCGCCCACGCGGCGATGATCTGGCCGCCTACCGGCCGTTGTGGCACCGTGTGGTTGAACTGTCCCGCGATCCGCGCTGGTACCGCGAAGCCGGGGTAACCGATTCTGTCGGCGGGCGCTTTGATGCCATCACTTTGGTACTCTGCGCCGTGCTGCTGCGCATGGAAGGCCATGCCGATCTGCGCGAACCGTCGGCGCGTCTCGCCGAATTGTTCGTCAGCGATATGGATGGGCAATTGCGCGAAAGCGGGGTTGGCGATCTGGTTGTGGGCAAGCATATTGGCAAATTGATGGGCGCTTTGGGTGGTCGGTTGGGCGCCTATCGCGACGCCTTGGCTATGCCGGATAATAGCGCGCTGGGCTTGGCAATTACCCGCAATGTTGCCCTGCGTGATGGCGCCGAGCCAGACATAGCGGCTGCCATGCTGCGCAGCTTTGCGCAAAACCTGGCCCAATCCGACAGCGTCACCCTACTGGCTGCGGAGATAGCCCTATGAGCGAATTTAGCCGCATGGGTGATATCCGCGTGATCACCACCGCCCCGATTGAACTTGTCGCCAGCGCGGATGAGCGCAAGGCGCTGGCCCGCCGTTTTGATCTGGTGGCGATTGATCGGTTAGAGGCCGTGGTCGCGCTGGAACGCAATGGCACAATCGTCACCGCCACCGGGCGACTATCGGCGGCAATCGTCCAATCTTGCGCCGTATCGGGGGAAGACCTCCCGGTTACCATCAACGAACCCCTGGCCTTCCGCTTCGCCCCCGAAGGCCAGCCGATGACCCCAGATGAGGAAATCGAACTGGACGAAGAGGCCTGCGACGAAATCCCCTATTCCGGAACGGCTTTCGATATTGGCGAAGCCGTGGCGCAAAGCCTGATCTTGGCGGTTGATCCCTATGCTACCGGCCCCCATGCCGAAGCGACCAGAGCCGCCGGCATTCTCGGAGAGGCGGCATCCGGCCCCTTTGCGGCACTGGCGGCGCTCAAAACCAAGCCGAACGATTAAGCCGCCTGCTTGGTCCGCTCTACCGCTTCAAGATTGAGCATCTCGGCGATCAGGAAGGCCAGTTCCAGCGATTGCGCCGCATTTAGACGCGGGTCGCAATGGGTGTGATAGCGATCGGCAAGGGCTTCATCGGTAATCCCCATGCCGCCGCCGGTGCATTCGGTCACGTTCTGGCCGGTCATCTCGATATGGATACCGCCAGCATGGGTGCCTTCTGCCCGGTGAACGGCAAAGAAGCCGCGCACTTCGGCAAGGATCCGATCGAACGGCCGGGTCTTATAGCCGCTTGAGCTTTTCACCACATTGCCGTGCATCGGATCACACGACCAGACCACCGGATGGCCTTCGCGCTGTACCGCGCGGACCAGGGCGGGCAGGCCGCTCTCTACTTTGTCATGACCAAAGCGGCTGATCAGGGTCATGCGGCCCGGCTCGCGCGTTGGGTTCAGCGTATCAAGCATCCGCAGCAGCGCGTCTGGTTCAAGGCTGGGGCCGCACTTCATGCCGATGGGATTACCCACCCCGCGCAAGAATTCGACGTGGGCCGAGCCATCAAAGCGGGTGCGATCGCCAATCCACAACATGTGGGCGGAACAATCGTACCAATCACCGGTCAACGAATCGCTGCGGGTCAGCGCCTCTTCGTAGGGTAGCAACAGGGCTTCGTGGCTGGTATAGAAACTGGTGCCCTGCAATTGCGGCACAGTATGCGGATCAATGCCGCAGGCCGCCATGAAATCGAGCGATTCGCCAATGCGGTCAGCCGTTTCCGAAAACTTTGCGGCCCAAGGGCTCCGGCCAATGTGATCGAGCGTCCACTTATGCACCTGGCGCAGGTTGGCATAGCCGCCGTTGGAAAAGGCGCGCAGCAGGTTCAGGGTTGCGGCCGATTGGCCATAGGCCTGCAACATCCGCGCCGGGTCGTTGCGGCGGGTGACCGGTTCGAATTCAATACCGTTAATAATGTCGCCGAAATAGCTGGGCAATTCCAAGCCATCCAGCGTTTCGGTGGCAGCAGAGCGCGGCTTGGCAAATTGCCCGGCCATGCGGCCAACCTTCACCACTGGTTGCTTGCTGGCAAAGGTCATGACCACGGCCATCTGCAACAGCACCCGGAAGGTGTCGCGGATATTGTCAGGATGGAATTCAGCGAAGCTTTCAGCGCAATCGCCGCCCTGCAACAGAAAGCCCTTGCCCGCCGCCACTTCGGCAAGATCCGCCTTCAGCGCCCGCGCTTCGCCGGCAAAGACCAGCGGCGGATAAGTGGTCAGCGTCTTTTCAACCCGCGCCAATTCCGCAGCATCGCCATAGACCGGCAAATGCCGTGCTTCCTGCGTTTTCCAGCTCTGGGGATTCCACGTATTCGCCACAATATATGCTCCTGTTGCGGGCTGGCCCATAGCCGCGCTTTGTGGCGATTGCAAAAACCTGTTTTATCGCAAGCGCCATATTCGCGCCGGTCAGGCCTAGGGCTGGCCAACCCCGCCACTGGGCGCGGGGGCCACCACCAGTTCTTGCCCCTGCGGCAAAACCACCAGCCGCCAGCTTTGCCCGGCCACCAGATACTTGGCTGCCAAGGCCTGCATGGCCTGCGGCGTGGTGACCGTGGAATCAGGTAGCAGCGTGTGCAAAGCCGCATAGCGCCGCGCATCGCGGGTTGCCCCTTCGATCTGATACATGAAATAGCTGGACGCAGTGAAAGCGCGGGTGATCTGTTGCTTCAACGGCTCTGTAACCCGCGCCAATTCATCCGCCGACGGGGGATTGGCCACCAGAGCGGCAGCAATCGCATCAGCCGCGGCATAAAAGGCTGGCACATCGCGCGGTTGAACTTGCGCCATGGCAATAACCGCGCCGCCCACTGGCAAATCGACCGGCCAGGTGGTGTAGACCTGCGGCGAATAGGCCGCGCCCAGCTTGTCCCGCATCCGATCCATCAGGCGATTGCTGAACAGTTCGGCCAAAATCCGCAATTGGCGGCTTTCTGTTACCCCGGCTATGCCCCCGCCGGTTGGCCAGAACACCAAGGCTGCGGCCTGTGCCGCATCGCCGCGATGGGTCAGGACCAACGGTGGGCCGCCGCCAACCGGCACGCTCTCTTGCGACGCCAGCATGGCATCTGACAGGGGCGGACGGGTTGCCAAGGCGCCAAAGGTTTTTCCCAGCGCCGCTATAGTCTGATCATGGTCAATATCGCCGAACACCTGCACCTCGATCGGGCCAGACAGCAGAATGGGCTCCCACAGCGCGCGAAAGCGATCAGGTGTTGCTGCTTCAATTTCGGCCGGGGTCGGCACGCGATACCGCGGATCGCGGTTGTGCTCCAGCCAATCCAGATCGCGGGCCAGCACCCCCTGCGGCGAAGCGGCCATCGAATCATATTGCAGCCGCGCCGAAACCTTGGCCCGCTGCAAGGGCGCTTCATCCCAGCGTGGCTGCGCCAATTTGGCCGCGAACAAATAAAGCTGATCGGCCACATCTTCGCGGCGGGTATCGGCGGAAAAACTGAAGCTCGCCTCGCCAATGGAAAAATCAAAACCCATCTTGCGGCCCGTGGCGATGCGTTCCAGCCCATCTTCACCCAAAGAGCCAAGCCCCTGACTGATCAAAGAGGTGGCGCCCAAGGCAATATAGGGCGCATCGTCGGGGCCAAAGGCACGATAGCCCGCGCCAAAACGCACCTTCACCGTAACCCGGCCCGGTTCATCATCGGTCGCCCAAATTTGGGCCTTCACCCCATTGGCAAAGTCTACCTGTTCAATCGCCGAAAGGCCGGTTTGCGAAACCGCAGCCGGGCGCTGCGGCGTCCCCAGCGGTGGCAGATCAGCAAAGCGCAGGACCTTAACCTCCACCCGCGCCGATCCATCGGCCGCGACCGGCACGGCCAAGGCGCTGCGCAGGGCGGCGGCATTGGCCTCACCCATCACGGGGGTTATCATAAAGCCGCGGGTCACCGCGCCGCTGAAAAGCTGACGGGTGTGATCTTGCACTGCTGCGGGGGTGAACAGTTTTACCGAACTGTCGAAGATCGCCAGCACGGCTTCGGGGGCAGCCACGGTTTCGCGAATATCCAAGGCTTGCACCAGATCATCGGCCACCTGCGCCCCCGGCAGCAGATCGCGCTGTTCGACGCCATTGGCATAGGCGATACGCATTTCCGCCAATTCGCGATCGATTTCCGCTTGGCTGGGTGGGCTGGCCAGTGCATCGGCGATCACCGCACGCACATCCTTTACCACCGCCTGCCAATTGGGCCCGGTGGGTGCAACCGAGATATAGGTGGCATCGGATGACCGGCTGATCTTTTGCTGATTAATCCGCGCCACCAGAAAGCTGCCGCCGCTGCGGGCGCGGGTTTCTAGCCGCCGGTTGATGATTTCTTGCGCGACATGATCGATCATCAACCCCTGATTATAGGCAATGGAATCGGTGATCTGTTGCCACGGGCGCAAGACAGCCCAAGTCACGCTGCGCGGCAAATCGGCTTCAACCTGCACCCCGCCACTGCCAATCGGGGCCAAGGCCCCGCCACCGGTCTTGATCGCATCCGGCCCGGCAAGCGGAATGCCAAATGACGGCGGCGCAGACTGCGGCCCGCTGACAGGCCAATCGGAAAACCATCTACGCACCAAGGCCGCCAGATCATCGGTGCTGGCATCACCCGCCACGATCACCACAGCATTTCCCGGTCGATACCACCGCGCATGAAAGGCGCGCACCGATACTTGGCTGGCGGCGTTCAGCGTGGCCTCGGTGCCAATCGGTTCGCGCTGGGCCAAGGGCTGACCACCAAACAGGGTTGCGCGCATTTTGGCATCGACCCGCTCACCCGCGCCGCCATGTTCGCGCTTTTCGGCCAGAACGATGGGCAGTTCGGCACGGATATTGGCCGTGCTCAGACTGGGGGCGATCATCATGCCCGATAGCAGCTTGAAACTCTCGTCCAGCGCGGCCGGGGTGGCTTGGGGCAGATCGATCTTATAAGTCGTGCTGGTCGGCGTGGTTTCGGCATTGGTATCCGAACCAAAGGTTGCCCCCAGCCGCTGCCACGTAGGGATGGCTTGCGCTTCGCCCAGATATTTCGATTGGCGGAACACCAGGTGCTCGATCAAATGGGCAAAGCCGCGTTCATGATCGCGTTCGTTCAGCGACCCGGCATCAATCCGCACCCTTATCGAAACTTGGCCCGGCGGCACCCCATTTTTGCGCACCGCGTAACGCAGGCCATTGGGCAGGGTGCCAAAGACCCAAGCCTTATCCTGCGGCACATCGCTGCCACGATAGAGCCACGGCGCATCAGGGGTGCTAGGGGCTGGCGGCTTGGCCGCGGCATGATGGGCTGTAGCATGATGGGCTTTAGCATGATGGGCTGGGGCCTTCGCAGGCGTTTTGGCATCCAGTGCCGGCACCATAAA
Source organism: Pseudomonadota bacterium (assembly GCA_041183725.1). GTDB lineage: Bacteria > Pseudomonadota > Alphaproteobacteria > Sphingomonadales > Sphingomonadaceae > Novosphingobium. Next base: position 9,003 of record JBEGLE010000054.1, read on the forward strand.
CACGGCAGCCAGCGAAACCACCGCAGCAACAGAAGCAAAGGAACGAAGCGGTGCGGGGCGCGAAACGGATTTCATAGGCGATCTATATGGTCGCCGCGCCTGAAGGGCCAGTGAATAGCCCCGTGAATCAACAGGGCAATTATTGCGGAACCGGTGCGCTGGCGGCTTCCCCATTTTGCTGGGCGCTTTGCATGGCATCAACCTCTGCCTGGCTCTTGAAATCCAGCACTTCGATCTGGAATACCAAGGCAGCATTGGCGGGGATCGGTCCTGCGCCTTTGGCCCCATAGCCGAGCACCGCCGGAATACACAGCCGCACCACACTGCCCTTGGCCGCCAATTGCAGCCCTTCGGAAAAACCGGGGATCACCCCAGCCACTGGCAAGGGCGATTGCGTGCCTTGATCAAACACGTCACCATTGCTGGCCAGATAACCGATATAATTAACCAGAACGACGTCGCTGGCGCTCGGCTTTGCCGCGCTGCTTGGCCGCAGAATAGTATAACCAAGGCCGCTGGTGGTCTTGGCCGTGCACTGACGCTGCCCCTCTGGCACCACCGGATTAAGTGGCACCGGCAGGATCGAAACTCCGGCAACGGCGGCATAGGTGGCAGCAGAGATCACCGCCAGCAGAGCTGCGGCACCAAGGAAGCGGGCGGAACGCTTTGAAATAACCATGGCAAAGCTATAACCGCCGCCGGATTATAAGACCAGTGGCCAAGACCGAAATCACGCTTTCCCTTGACCGGCGCGTGATCCCGACCATATCGGCAGCACTATGTACATTGAAACCGAAACCACCCCGAACCCCGCCGTGCTGAAATTCCTGCCCGGCCGCGAAGTTATGGCCGCTGGCACCCGCGAATTTACCAATGAGCAGGACGCCGCCGCTTCGCCTTTGGCCGAAGCGCTGTTTTCGCATGGCGATGTGACTGGCGTGTTTTACGGGCGTGATTTCATCTCGATTACCGCTGGCCCCGGGGTCGCTTGGAACGATCTGAAGCCGCAAGTGGTGGCCATGTTGCTCGATCATTTCGTCTCAGGCGCGCCGCTGTTTTCCGGCCCTGATGCCAGCGGCATCGTGGTGCCTGCCGACGATTATGGCGCAGAGGCTGGATCGGATGACAACCCCGCCGATGCCGATGTCATAGCCCAGATCAAAGACCTGCTGGAAACCCGCATTCGTCCGGCCGTGGCCAACGATGGCGGCGACATCATCTATAAGGGCTTTAGCGAGGGCGTGGTCTATCTGACGATGCAAGGGGCCTGCGCAGGCTGCCCATCGTCGACGGCAACCCTGAAGAACGGTATCGAGAACTTGCTGAAGCATTACGTTCCCGAAGTGACCGAGGTTCGCGCTGCCTAAGCCGCCCACCGATCTGCACAGAGGTTTCATGGCCCGCTTCCCCCGCCCTGCGCCAAGCCTGCCGGTGTCGGCGTAATGCGCACTTTGGTAATCGACAGCGCGACCGAAGCCTGTTCGGTGGCGCTGTTTGACGATGCGGGCCTGATCGCGGGTGAACTGCGGATTATGGGGCGCGGCCATGCTGAAGCCTTGGTGCCCATGATTGCCGCCCTGCCTGAAAAAGGGCGGGCAGAGCGGATTGTCGTCTCCTTGGGGCCGGGCAGCTTCACCGGCGTGCGGGTGGGCTTGGCCGCGGCCAAGGCACTGGCGCTCGCGTGGCAAGCCCAAGCCCTTGGCTATCCCACCCTAGCCCTGATCGCCGTTCAGGCCCAAGCCGAAGCGGGAAACCAAGCCCTGTCCGTCTGCATGACCGGCGGCCATGGTGAATGGTTTGTGCAGGATTTCGCCGCCGATGGCGCCCCGGCCAGCCCGCTGGCCTCGCTCCGTCCCGATCTGGCCGCCAGCACCCTTCACCATCCGCTGATCGCTGGCAGCCAAGCCGAGGCTTTGGTGGCCCTGCGCGGGCATGGCACTGGCCTTGCGCTGTTGCCC
>JBEGLE010000055.1:0-15846 GCA_041183725.1 Pseudomonadota bacterium
AGGCCATGCCATCAAACATCGCATGGCTGAGCGCAACGGCGGCCGATAGCGCAATCGTATCGCGGCTGAGCAGCGACAGTTCCATGCCGTCATAGCCTTGGGTCACGCCATCGCACATGGCAGGCACGCCGCCTGCCACCTGCGCGGTTGCCCCCACTTCGCGGGCATAGAGCTTCATTGCTTCGGGATAGCGACCATAGGGCTGATGCGCCGAAAGCATGTCGTTATAGGTGGTGACGATGCCGAGATTGGTCGCCTTGGTAAAGGCGATGGTGCTTTGATCGTCCTCGGCGCCAGCAAAGCCATGGGCCAGGTTGGAGCAACCCAAAAAGTGGCGATTACCATGCTGATCGCTCTCGCGCTCCATCAGGTCGAGATAGCGCGTACGCGTGTCTTTGGAATTGGTGATGATCCGCTGGGTAACACGGGCAATGACTGGGTTTAATGTCATAATCGCTTACTCGTGCCAGGTTACGCCGTCACGCTCTGCCAGAGCGATTGCGGCAGAAGGCCCCCAATTGCCGGAGGCATAGGGCTTGGGCGTGATGCCTTGGTCTGCCCAAGCGGTTCGGATCGCGTCGATCCATTCCCACTGGGCTTCCACCTCATCACGGCGGACAAACAGAGTCTGATCGCCGCCGATCAGATCAAGCAGCAGCCGTTCATAGGCGATACGCTTGGTCGGGCCGGCAAAGGCTTCTGCCATGGCGATATCGAGCGGCACTTCGCGCAGGCGAATGCCTTCTCGATCAAGCCCCGGCACCTTGGCCATCAAGGACAGGGTGATATTTTCATCGGGCTGGATACCAATCACCAAGCGGTTGGGCTGTGTCTTGGCCGCTTGGCTGGCGAAAATTGAGTGCGGCACCGGGCGGAAATTAACGATAATTTCGGTCACCCGTTCGGGCAGGCGCTTGCCGGTGCGCAGGTAAAAGGGCACGCCCTTCCAGCGCCAATTGTCGATATGGGCCTTGATCGCGACAAAGGTTTCGGTGCCGCTGTCGCGGCCGAGTTCATCATCATAACCGCTTACCGGTTTGCCATCGACTGCACCTGCACGATACTGACCCGTGACCGTTTCTTGCGGATCGACCGGGCGAAGGCTGCGCAGGACTTTAACCTTTTCATCGCGGATCGCTGTGGCATCATAGTGTGCGGGCGGCTCCATCGCCACCAAGGCCAGCAATTGTAGCATATGGTTTTGCACCATATCGCGCAGCGCACCTGCGCCATCGTAATAGCCAACACGGCCTTCCAGCCCGACCGTTTCCGCCACGGTAATCTGCACATTATCAATATGGGCCGCGTTCCACAGCGGCTCGAACAGAATATTGGCAAAGCGCAAGGCCAGCAGGTTCTGAACGGTTTCCTTGCCCAGATAGTGATCGATGCGGAATATGCGGTCTTCGCTAAAGGCTGTGGCCACGGCATCGTTGATATGCCGGCTTGAAGCCAGATCGGTGCCCAGCGGTTTTTCCAAACCGATGCGGGTGGTTTTCCCTGCCAAGCCGCTAGCGGCTAAGCCGGCGATGGTGGGTTCAAACAGGCTAGGCGCTGTGGAGAGGAAGATCGCCAAGCCCTGCTTCGGCTCACCAACTTTGGCGGCCAGCGCGGCATAGTGATCGGTTTCGTTGGCATCCAGCGGTTGGTAATGCAGGCGGTTTAGGAACGCTGCCATGCTGCCGCGCCGTTCAGCGGGGAGATACTTTTCCAGAGCTTCACGGGCAAAGTTGCGATAACCCGCATCGTCAAACGGCTGCCGTGCTGTGCCGATAATCTTGAGATCAGGCGCAATTAATTCGTCAGCGCTCAGGGCGCAAAGCGAGGGCAGCAGCATCCGCTGGGCAAGGTCGCCCGTGGCACCAAACAGCAATAGGCAATCGGCGGTAAAGCTCATGGCGCCTAATCTCCCCATCCCGTGGTGCCGGCCTGTCGCCGGACGCATGGGTCTTTCTATGATGGATGGCGGTTAGCAAGTGCGCCGCAGCCCGCATAGGTCGCATGGCAAGAATACGATTGCGGGATTAGCGCCCAGCTAGCACCAGTTCCGCCCCTTTTTCGGCAATCATCATCACCGGCGCATTGGTATTGCCTGATGTTATTCTGGGCATGACAGAGGCATCGATGACCCTCAGGCCTTGCGTGCCGATGACCCGGAGCGACGCATCGACCACCGAGCCCATGGCAGCCGTGCCCACGGGATGGAATATTGTTGTGCCGATTGCGCCGGCTGCCGCGCGAAGCTCTGCCTCGTTGTTGAACTCGGGACCGGGCCGCACTTCTTCGGGTGCATAGCGCCTAAGTGCCGGTTGATTGACGATTTCACGCGTGATGCGGATCGCTTGGGTCGCCACGCGCAGATCTTCCTCGCATGACAGATAGTTGGGGGTGATCGCCGGGCGTTCTGTTGGATCGGCGCTGCGGATTAAACTGGTGCCGCGTGATTGCGGGCGCAGGTTGCAAACACTGGCAGTAAAGGCCGGATAGGGATCTAGCTGGCCGCCAAAGGCTTCCAAGCTTAACGGTTGAACATGATATTCCAGATTGGCACTGGCTTGGTGTGCGTCGCTTTTCAGGAACATGCCAAGCTGGCTGGGCGCCATGGCCATCGGTCCTGATCGGCGCAGCAGATATTCCAGCCCGATTAAGCCTTTGCCCCACAAGCTGGCTGCGCGTTGATTCAGGGTGGAAACATGCGATACTTTCCAAGAACAGCGCAATTGCAGGTGGTCTTGCAGGTTCGCGCCGATCTGTGGTTGATCGATTATTGGCGAGATGCCCAACTGCTTCAGCCGCTTTGCCTTGCCCAGACCAGAGCGCTCTAGGATAGCAGGCGATCCAATTGCACCAGCAGATAGCAGCACTTCGCCATCCGCCAAAGCCAGCCTTTCTTCGCCGTCTAAGCGATAATGAACCCCGGCGGCGCGCCCTTCTATAAAGGCCACCCGATCGACCGTTACCCCGGTCATCACCTTTAGATTAGCGCGGCGGCGCACGGGTTTGAGGAAGGCATCAGCCGCGCTCCAGCGCCAGCCTTTGCGCTGGGTAACCTGAAACAGACCCGATCCTTCGTTATCACCTCGGTTGAAATCGTCAGTGGGCGGTAGGCCCCATTGCTCCGCCGCGTTTTGGAAGGCATCCAGAATATCCCAGCGCAGCCGCTGCTTTTCTACCCTGATTTCACCATCCACGCCGTGCAAAGAATCGCCGCCATCAAAATGATCCTCAGCGCGCGTGAAATAGGGCAGAACATCATTCCAGCCCCAACCGCCAAGCCCCATTTGCCGCCAGTGGTCATAGTCCGCAGCTTGCCCGCGCATATAAATCATGCCGTTGATTGACGAGCTACCACCCAGCACCCGCCCGCGCGGATAGCGAAGGCTGCGCCCGTTCAGTCCGGTCTCTGGCTCGGTTGTCATGCACCAATCGGTGCGGGGGTTTCCGATGCAATAAAGGTAGCCGACCGGCACCTTGATCCAGATGTAATTGTCACGCCCGCCAGCCTCCAACAGCAAGACCCGGTTTTTCGGATTGGCGGATAGGCGGTTGGCAAGGACGCAGCCTGCGCTGCCGGCGCCAACGATGATATAATCAAATGTTTCCGTGCTCATCCCAGCCCGTCCCACACCAGCTTGCCGCCCAAGCCCACCATAAGAAGGTAGACGATGGTATAGAACCGCTGCGATTCCAGACGGCGAATGATCTTGAGCGTGATCAGCGTACTGACCACCGCCAGCGGCATCAGTAGCAGAGCACTGACAAAGGTTTGCCGATTGAGCGTGCCGAGCATGACATAGCTTGGCACTTTGGCCCAATTCATCATGGCAAACAGCACAGAGTTGGAGCCGATATAGGTGGCGTGGGGCAGGCGGCGCGGGGATACCCACATCTGGAAGGGGGGACCACCGGCGTGGGCGACCTGGCTGGTTACACCGCACGCCACGCCAAACAGGGTGCCCACCCAACCCGGTGAATTCGATGCCGCGGCAATGCGTCCGCCTCGTTCCAGCCAGAGACGGTAGAGGCCGAAACCCAGAGTAATCAAGCCCAGCAGCAACAGCAATTGGCGCTCATTCACCAAAGAGGCAAAAGCGGTGGCCAGTCCCACGCCAATCAGCGCACCCGGCAGCATCCACCCGACGATCCATTTGTCCCACTCTTTGCGAAAGGCCCAGACGCTAACCACGTCTTGTACCATGATCACCGGTAAGAGAATGGCGGCGGCCACGGCAGGAGGTAAAGCGAGCGCTAGCAGTGGGGTGCCCAGCGCCCCGATCCCTGACAAGCCACCTTTGGCCATGCCAATGATGATAACAGCTAGGCAGGCCATGGTGATTGTGAACGGGTCGGTTAGCAAGGACATGATACTACGCGAAGCATGTTTGCAAGGGCCTTGCAAGCTATGTGCAAGGTGGCTCTATGCCATAGGCTTAATGCGCATCGATCCGGCCAAGCATGCGGAAAAAGAAGGCGGTCGACCAGCCGAGCAAGAACATGCCCATGATACTTTCAAAGGCACCCAGCAATCGCCATTGCGCACTGATGTGCAGATCGTTGTAGCCTACCGTTGAATAGCTGATGGTCGAGAAATAGAGCGCGTCTTCCAACCCACCCACCGCCCCAAGGGCGATATAGACAAAAGCGAAGGCCCAGATTTCAAACCCGTGCAGGGCCAGCATGGCAATGGCCACAGCCAAGGTAAAGACCGCGCCGCGTGGAGATAACGGATCGATATGGCGCAGGCGTTCAATCGCAGCTTCGGTTCGCACAATGCGGCTTAGGCTAAATAGACCAATGCCGTGGATCGCAAGGCACAGCACCACCATGGCGCTGGCCGCTGCGAACTGGAGAAGCATCTGGTTCATGGCTGCGCCCGTATATCTCCGCCCTAGTCGCGCAGCAGTTCGTTGATTCCGGTTTTGGAACGGGTTTGCGCATCAACCGTTTTGACAATGACAGCGCAATAAAGCGAAGGGCCAGGGGTGCCATCGGGCAGGGGTTTGCCGGGCAGCGATCCGGGCACGACGACCGAATAGGGCGGCACGCGGCCAATATAGACTTCGCCGGTGGCGCGATTAACGATCTTGGTCGAAGCGCCAATGAACACGCCCATCGACAGCACGGCGCCCTCGCCGATCACAACCCCTTCAGCCACTTCGGACCGTGCGCCGATGAAGCAATTGTCTTCGATGATCACCGGGCCAGCCTGAAGCGGTTCCAGCACACCGCCGATGCCTGCACCGCCCGAGATGTGAACGTTCTTGCCGATCTGGGCGCAGGAACCCACCGTTGCCCAAGTATCAATCATCGTGCCTTCGCCGATATGCGCGCCGAGATTGACGAAGCTGGGCATCAAGACAACGCCCTTGGCCACGTAGGCGCTGCGGCGCACCACGGCGCCGGGGACAACCCGGATACCGGCGGCGCGGAAAGCCGCATCGTCCCAGCCGTCAAATTTCAGCGGCACTTTGTCAAAAGCCGGCGCGCCGGCCGATCCAAAGGCCATCACGCCATTGTCGGCCAGGCGGAAGGACAGCAGCACGGCCTTTTTCAGCCACTGATTGACTGTCCAGCCCCCCTGCCCATCCGGCTCCGCAACGCGCGCTGCACCCGAATCGAGCAGACCAAGCGCCTGATCAACGATCGCGCGCACATCGGCGCTGGCAGGGGTCACGGTGTCGCGGGCTTCCCAAGCGGCTTCGATCTGGCTTTCGAGTTGTGACATTGTGGCTTTCCTTGGATTCTTAAACTGTCGCTGCGCGCCTATCGTTCCTGCGCCTATCCCGCAAGGCGTTCGGCATAGTCCCTGTGGCTTTGCCGAACGGCTATGCGCTGTGGCCGTAGGCAAAACTATGAATCACTGCTTAGCGCGGTTGGCGCGATTATTACAGGAAATGCCTGAGCCCGCGCTGACCTGATCGCAACTATGCCGGCTTAGGCATGCAGCCACCGAAGCAGGAGCAGGTGTGTTGCAGGTAGATCATTCCATTTTGGCTATTGGCGCCCACCCCGATGACATTGAATTGGGGTGTGGGGGCAGTCTGGCCAAATTGGCGGCGGTGGGCACCCCGATTCATGCGTTGGTTTTTTCCAAAGGGCGGCGTGGCGCCCTGAGCGATGAAGATCGCGCGCTGGAAACCAAAGCGGCATTGGGCTGCTTGGGGGTGAGCGATATTACCGTCTGCGATTTTCAAGACACTCTGCTGTGGTTGCAGGTTACCGATCTGATCGCTGTGATAGAGCGGCTGGTTGATAGCCTGAAGCCCACCCGGGTTTATACAATGTTCAAGGAAGATCGGCACCAAGACCACCGTGCGGTTTACGAAGCCTCATCGGTGGCTTGCCGCAATGTGCCGCAGTTCTTGGGGTATGAAACACCCAGTTCCTATCCCAATTTCCGCCCGACTGTCTTCGAGGCGATTGGCGACCAATTGGAAGCCAAAATCGCCGCGATCAAGACCCACATCAGCCAAGGTGGTCGGCAGTATATGCAGGAAGAAAAAGTGCGCGCGGCAGCCTTTTTTCGTGGCGCACAAGTCAGCCTTGGACCCTGCGAAGGCTTTGTTCCCTACAAAATGATTATTTGAGGTGTCCCATGAAGACGACTGTGTTCTTTTGCATTGTGTTTGTGGCGGTCGCGTGGATCGCGTGGCGGCGGCAGATGAAACCGGCGCGCTGCCTTGGCGTGATCGACGCTATTGTTCCCGCCTTTAACGAAGAGGTGTGCATCGCGGTTGCCATCGATCGCCTGATGCGCAATCCCTATTTCAACCGCGTGATCGTGGTGAATGATGGCTCGACTGACAACACGCGGCAGGTGTTGGATGACATCGCGCCGCTGCATCCGCGGCTGACGGTGATCCATCAGGAGAACACTGGCAAAGGCGGGGCCTTGATGGCCGGGATCGCCAAGTCCGACAAACCTTTCGTCTTTCTGACCGATGCCGATACCATCGTTCCAGAAAGCGGCGATGGGCTGGGCTTTATGCTGGCCGAAATGGCGCGCGGGGCCGATGCGGTGGGCGGGATTCCGCTGTCTGATCTGGAAGGCGCGGGGCTGCTGCCGCAAATCCGGGCCAGCACCAAATTGGTGGTCATTGCGGTGCAGCGCACCTTCCAGCAATTAACCGGAGGCTCCCCCTTTCTCATCTCAGGCGCATGCGGACTGTTTCGCCGTGAAGTGCTGCTGAAAGTGCCCTTCAGCGATCGCACCAAGGTGGAAGACCTTGACCTGACGTGGTCGCTGATCACCCAAGGGTACCGGGTGCGCCAATCGTCGCGCAGCTTTGTCTACTCGCAAGAGGCCAATTCGCTGGTCGCTGAATGGCGGCGGTGGCGGCGGTGGATTGCCGGTTATGCCGTGTGCATGCGTCTGCATCGCAAACTGTTGCTGACCCGCTTTGGCTTGCTGACGATTATTCCGGTGGCTTTGTCATCTTTCATTGCCTTTGGTTTTATGGCTCATGCCCTGTGGCCCATGCTGTCGCGCGGGGATCTGTTGCACCTGCCGCTGGCTCTGTTCCCGTGGCAATGGATTGCGATCATCTTTATGATTGGCGCCGTGGGCGCGATCCATCATCGCCGCCCGTGGTTGATCCTGCTGGCCCCGGCCGCCCTGGTCTATGTGGTCATGTCCTACATGGTCTGGCTGCTGCATGGCCTGCGCGGCTTGTTCACGGGGCTAGAGCCATCACGCGACAAGCCGGAAAGGTATGCCCATGTGGTGGGCTGAGGTGGCGGCACTTGCCGATCGGCTGGCGGCAGACCCATTGCTGAGCGCCGGTCTGTCGCCCGATGCCGAGATTGAGGCTGGCGCAACGATTGATCAGACTCATGGACCGGTGGCGATTGGCGCGGGCACCCGCGTCTGTGCCGGAGCGGTGATCCGCGGGCCGGCCGTGATTGGCCGCGATTGCCTGATTGGCAATCAGGCGATGATCCGCGGCCCGGTCTTGCTGGCCGATGGCGTGCGCATCGGCTTTGCTACCGAACTGAAACAAGCCCTGATCGGCGCTGGCGTGATGATCGGCCCGCTGTGCTTTGTTTCGGACAGCAATCTGGATGCCGGCGCCTATTTGGGTGCGCTGGTGCGCACCTCGAATGATCGGCTGGATCATGCCGAGATCAAGGTGCGGCAGGACAATCACGATGTGCCCACAGGCCTTCATAAATTGGGCTGCTGGATTGGCGAAGGCACGGCGCTGGGCATTCAGGTGATCATTCTGCCTGGCCGGGTGGTTCCGCCCCATTCGCTGTTCGAGCCGCGTCTGACAATCAGCCGCAATCATCCGCCCGGTCGTTACCGTGCCGTTCAGGCCGTTGAACCAGTTGCTTCTTAAGGATTTTTCGATGAAGATACTTCCATTGCTTGCCGCGCTGGGCCTGTCAGGCCTGTTCCCCTTCACGGCTCTGGCCGGGGAAGCGCCAGCTCAGACTGTTTCGGTTGACGTCTCAACACAGGATTTTTCCCAAGGCTTTGGGGCGCTGCGCATTCTTCAGGCGGAATATCGCCGTGCCAGTTCCAGCACGGCAGTGATCATCACGCCAGTTCTGGGCTTGCGCAAAATCGGCACAGTTTCAGAAACCGCAGCGGGCGGCAGCGTCACGGCCTATCATGATTGGTCGCCCGATGTTTCAACCCGCACGCAGGTGTTTTTGGCTGAGGACAAATCGCCCTTTGCCCATGTTGATCTGGCGCAGGATGTGAATGTTAAGCTGGCCCATCGCACATCGCTGCTGCTGGGTGGGCGTTATGCCCGCTATCATGGCGGGCAGAATGTGGTCTTTGGCACGTTGGGACTTCGCCAATACTTTGGCGGGGTTTCATTGGCCTACCGCGCCACGCTGACCAAACCCGATGGCCAGCGCGCGTTTGTTGCCCATTTGGCAAGTGTAACCGTGAATGATGCCAAGGGCGCGGGTAAGACCCAGCTTTGGCTCAGTAGTGGGTCGGCATCACCGGGCGCGCTTGGCCTGCATGATACCTTTCGTGGGCAAGACCGTGCGGCCTATCTGCAGCGCATCCAGCCACTTTCTGGCAAACTTGCTGCCACCTTTGCGGCAGGTTTATCATCCTATGATCGGCCCAGTGGACGCCTGACGGGGCATACCTTTGCGCTGGGGCTGAAGCTGGCTTTGGATTGAGACCTTAGGAGGCCATCAGGCCGCGAACAAAGTCGATCAGCCCGGTCTGGCGCTGGCGGCGCATACGCTCTGCGGCCAAAATCTGCTTCACTTTGGCAAAACAAGCGTCGATGTCATCGTTGACCACAACATAGTCATAGCCATCCCAGTGGCTGATTTCGGCTTGGGCGCGGTCCATGCGGGCGGCGATCACTTCGGCACTGTCGGTGCCGCGCCCAGTTAAGCGGCGGCGCAGTTCATCAATGCTGGGCGGCAGCAGGAACACCCGAACCACATCGGTTTCCAGCTTTTGGTAAAGCTGTTGGGTGCCTTGCCAATCGATATCAAACAGAAAGTCTTGCCCGTCGCGCAGGCCCGCCTTCACTTGCGCCTTGGGTGTGCCATAGGAATGGCCGAAAACCGTGGCCCATTCCAGAAATTCGCCATCTGCGGCCATGCGATCATAGTCTGCCTGGCTGACGAAATGATAGTCTTTGCCGTCGACCTCACCGGGCCGCATGGGCCGGGTGGTGGCGGAAACGGACATCCGAATAGAGCCATCTTCGGCCAGCAATTTGCGCGCGATCGTGGTCTTGCCTGCTCCCGATGGGGAAGACAGGATGAACATCAGCCCGCGGCGTTGCAGGGTGTCAGTGCCGCTCATGCCGGGTCATCCGTGGGGGCGGCAAGCTGGGCCAGGCCGGAGACCTGCCGCTTGGCCTTGCGGCGATCATGCAGGGTCTTGGCGATAAGGCCGCCGGTCACCACAATCGCGCCGGGAACCGAACGGCTGGCGATGCGGACCAAGGCCGCGCCGGCCAATGTTCCGGTCAGGCTGGGCTTGGCTTTTGGGGTGGCCGAATCAATCCGATCAACCGCTTGGTTGAGCAATCGGTTGCCGCCGATCCGGGCTATCTTGGCGAGAAGGCTCTGTGGCACGCGGCCAGCCTTACTTCTTGCGCCCGAAATCGACAGTGACGACGTTTGATCCATCGTCAACCACGGGGCGCGGGGAGTCATTTTCGGCACTGTCATGCGGTTCGGGGTCAAAATCGGCAACGGCCGCTTGGAATTGCAGGCCAAAATCCACCGCCGGATCGACAAAGGCCGTGATCGCGGCATAGGGGATCACCAGCTTGCTGGGGATCTGATTGAACGACAGACTGACGGTAAAGCCCTGATCGTTGACCGCCAGATCCCAAAACTTGTTTTGCAGGACGATGGTCATTTCGTCGGGGAAACGTTCGTGCAGGTGGGTGGGAATATCCACGCCCGGAGCGGCCGTTTTAAACGTAACGTAGAAATGGTGGTTGCCCGGCAGATGGCCGCCAGACGCCTCAACTTGGCCCAGAACACGGCCAACCACGGCGCGCAGGGCCTCCTGCACGATTTCGTCGTAGGGGATCAGGCTTTCAGGTGCATCAGTCATCGGCTTTCAAGTGGCGATAGGGCGGGCAGTGGTCAAGGAGAAAGCGCGCAATTATTCCCATTCTGCTTGCAAGTTCCGCATGGCATGGCATCCCCATCATTGATTCCCCGCGCCGCCGGGCTATAGGGCGCGGCAACGAAGGACTCCGGCCATGCGTACAGCAGCAATCACCCGTAAGACCCAGGAAACCGATATTGCCGTCGAGGTGAACCTTGATGGCACGGGGGCCTATGTTGTTTCCACCGGGATCGGCTTTCTCGATCACATGATCGAACAGTTTTCCCGCCATTCGCTGATCGACATTACCTGCCGCATCAGCGGCGATCTGCATGTCGATCAACACCACACCACCGAAGATAGCGCGATTGCCATTGGGCAGGCCATATCACAGGCCTTGGGTGATAAGGCCGGGATCGGCCGCTATGGCATGGCCTATTCGCCGATGGACGAAGTGCTGGCCCGCGTGGCGCTGGATATTTCTGGCCGCCCTTGGCTGGTGTGGAACGCGCGTTTCACCCAAGAGCGGCTGGGCGAAATGGATACCGAACTGTTTGAACACTGGTTCCACTCGATTGCCCAAGCCATGGGCATCACCCTGCACATTGAGCTGCTTTATGGGACCAACAATCACCATGTGATCGAAGGCATCTTTAAGGGCTTTGCCCGCGCCATGCGCCAAGCGGTTGAGCTTGATCCGCGCAAGGGCGGGGCGATCCCGTCCACCAAGGGTCAGCTTGGTGGGTGAAGTATTAGCCCTGATTGATTACGGTGCGGGCAATCTTCATTCGGTGGCCAATGCCCTGAAGGCCGCAGGCGCGGATAGAGTGGCGGTTACGGCTGACCCGAATGTGGTGCGCGCAGCAGATCGGATTGTCTTGCCCGGTGTGGGCAGTTTCAAAGCCTGTGCCGAGGGTTTGCGCGCTATTCCCGGTCTGATCTCTGCTTTGGAAGAGCGCGTTCTGGTGGGCCACGCGCCATTTCTGGGCATTTGTGTTGGCATGCAATTGCTCGCCAGTCGGGGGGTGGAACATGGCATCACCCCGGGGCTGGATTGGATCGCGGGCGAGGTGCGTTTGATTGAACCCACTGATCCAATGATCAAAATCCCCCACATGGGTTGGAACGATGTGGCGCTTTCACCCCACGGTGCCGCCCGCGATGTTCTGGAGACAGGCGAGGCCTATTTCCTCCACTCCTATCACTTTGTTCCCGAAGATGGCCAAGCCATTGCCGCGATGACCGATCACGGTGGCGGGCTGGTGGCCGCCGTGGCGCGGGACAATATTCTGGGGGTGCAGTTTCACCCTGAAAAGAGCCAATCTTATGGCTTGGATCTTCTTACCCGTTTTCTTGAATGGACGCCGACAGCATGATCGTTTTTCCCGCCATCGATCTTAAAGGGGGCCAAGTTGTGCGCTTGGCCGAAGGCGATATGGCGCGCGCCACGGTTTACGGTGATGATCCAGCGGCGCAGGCCTTGTTGTTTGCCGCAGCCGGATCACAGCACTTGCATGTGGTTGATCTGGATGGCTCTTTTGCTGGCCGGGCGGAAAATCGCGATGCGGTTGAGGCGATCTTGCGGGCCTTTCCGGGCCAAGTGCAACTGGGCGGCGGCATCCGCACCCGCGAAGCGGTGCAGGGCTGGTTCGATTTGGGGGTTTCCCGGGTGGTCATGGGCACGGCGGCGCTGAAGGATCCGCTATTTGTCAAAGATATGGCCAAGGCTTTTCCCGGTGGGATTGTCGTGGCGGTTGATGCGCGCGATGGCATGGTGGCAACCGAAGGCTGGGCCGAGGTTTCCGACGTTGCGATTGGCGATATGGCCCGCCGGTTTGAGGATGCAGGGGTTGCCAGCCTGTTGTTCACCGACATTGGCCGCGATGGTTTGCTTAAGGGTTGCAACGTGACTGCAACCGTGGCGCTTGCCCGCCAAACCGCTTTGCCCGTGATTGCCAGCGGCGGGGTGAAGGGCATCGAAGATATCACACTGCTCAAAGCCCATGCCGACGAAGGGATCGAAGGGGTGATCACCGGCCGCGCCCTGTTTGAAGGTCGGCTTGATTTGGCTGCGGCCATTGCCGAGGCGCGCCGCCCATGACCGTTCGGGTTCGGGTTATTCCCTGTCTGGATGTCGCCAATGGCCGGGTGGTCAAGGGCGTGAACTTTGTTGATCTGAAAGATGCCGGTGATCCGGTGGAGCAAGCCCGCGCCTATGACTTGGCCGGGGCTGACGAATTGTGCTTCCTCGATATTACCGCCAGCCACGAAGCACGCGGCACCCTGCTGGATATTGTCCGCCGCACGGCCGAAGTTTGCTTTATGCCGCTGACCGTCGGCGGCGGGGTGCGGACAGTGGAAGATGCCCGGGCGCTCTTGCTGGCCGGGGCCGACAAAGTGGCGGTCAATTCGGCTGCCGTATCGCGGCCTGAAGTGGTGTCTGACATAGCCGAAAAAATGGGCAGCCAGTGCATTGTCGCCTCGGTCGATGCGCGCAAGCAAGGCGATAGGTGGGAAATCTTCACCCACGGCGGCCGCCGCCCAACCGGCATTGATGCGGTGGAACACGCGATCAAGCTGGCCAAGTTGGGGGCGGGCGAATTGCTGGTCACATCAATGGACGGCGATGGCACCCAAGGCGGCTATGATCTGGAACTCACCCGCACGATTGCCGATGCGGTATCGGTGCCGGTGATCGCCAGCGGCGGGGTGGGCACGCTTGATCATCTGGTGGACGGCGTAACCAAAGGCCATGCCAGCGCGGTGCTGGCCGCCTCAATTTTCCATTTCGGCACCTATACCATCGCCGAGGCCCATGCGGCTTTGCGCGCGGCTGGACTATCTGCGCGCGGATAATCAGGCTTGCCAATTGCGCGCAGCCTCTTGACCACCCGCCCGCTGCCGATCATGGCTTGGGCATGAGCACTGCACCAACATCCGATAGTTTGGCCCGGCTTGAGGCAACGATTGCCGCGCGCAGGTCTGCCGATCCTGAAACCAGCTATGTCGCCAAGCTTAACGCGCGCGGGCTTGGCAAGATTAGCCAAAAGCTGGGTGAAGAGGCGGTCGAGACGGTGATTGCCGCTCTTTCGGGGGATCGGCAGGACTTGATTGGTGAGGCGGCCGACCTGCTTTTCCACCTCTTGTTGTTGCTGAATGCCAAGCAGGTACCGCTGGCCGATGTGCTGGCCGAGCTTGATCGCCGTGAAGGCCTGTCTGGCATTGCCGAAAAAGCCGCAAGAAAGGCTGACTGATGCCGATTGATCCGCGTGCTGCCTATGATGACAGCAACATTTTTGCCCGGATATTGCGGGGCGAAATCCCGTGCACCAAGGTTTATGAAGATGATTGGGCCTTGGCCTTTCATGATATTAACCCGCAGGCCCCGGTGCACATTCTGGTGATCCCCAAGGGGCGCTATGTGAGCTGGGATGATTTTAGCGCGAAGGCCGAAGCCGAGGAAATCGCAGGTTTTATTCGCGCTGTGGGGCAGGTGGCGCGCGCGGCTGATCTGGTCGATCCGGGCTATCGCTTGCTCGCCAATATTGGCCAGAACGGCCATCAGGAAGTGCCGCATTTGCACGTTCACCTGTTCGGTGGCCGCCAGTTTTACGCCATGGTGCCGCAATAGGGTTGCCCTGCGACTCGCCCAGCGGCTAAACCCCGCTGGCATGACTGTAACCCCCAGCCTTCCCGGTGGCCTGTTCGATGGCCCGCTTCACCGTTTTGCGGTGCGCGCCTATTTCGAGGACACCGATCTATCGGGGGTGGTCTATCACGCCAATTACCTGCGCTGGTTCGAGCGCGCCCGTTCGGATATGTTGCGCCTGCTGGGCATTGATCAGCGCGCTGCACATGAAGCGGGCGAAGGCGCCTATGCCGTTACCGAACTGACGATCCGCTATTTTCAGCCGGCCCGGCTGGATGATACCGTGCTGATTGAAAGCCGGGCGGAGGAATTGGGCGCGGCATCATGCCGAATGCACCAGACCGCGCTGCGCGATGGCACGCTGCTGGCCGAGGCGCGCTTGCGGGTGGGTTTTGTTGGCCCCGATGGCCGCCCGCGCCGCCAGCCCGCCGCTTGGCGCGCCGCCTTTGCCACCATTGCCCCTTAATCCAAGATAGTGTGAAAGCCTGCTCATGACCCTTTTCTCTTTGCTTGCGGCCTCTGCGGCCAGTTCGCTCAACCCCGTGCGGTTGTTTCTGTCGGCCGATCTTGTCGTGCAGGTGGTGATGGGTGGGCTTTTGCTGGCCAGCGTCTGGGTCTGGACAACGATTACCGCCTTTTCATGGCGGCTATCGGCGCTGAACCGCCAAAGCGAAGCCTATGAGACCGGGTTTTGGCAGACCAGCGACATTGAGGGTTATCAGGCACGCGAAGGCCAGGGCGATTTGCCGGTGGCACGGATTACGGCGGCGGCACTGGGTGAATGGCGCAAGCTGGCCGATCTGCGCCAGCCCGATCGGGAAGGCATCCGCCAACGCCTGTCGCTGATCATGGGCACGGTGGTTGAACATGAGGCCGATAGGCTGGCCGCGCGGCTGAATATTCTTGCCACGGTTGGCTCTGCCGCGCCGTTTATCGGCCTGTTCGGCACGGTTTGGGGGATCATGCGCACCCTGTCGTCCTATTCGCAGGCCGCTTTTACCATGGCGACCGTGGCGCCAGAGCTGTCAGAAGCCCTGTTCGCTACGGCGATTGGCCTGTTTGCTGCTATCCCAGCGGTGATTGCCTATAACCGGCTGGGGCTGACGGTGAATATGTTTGAAAGCCGCCTGCAACGCTTTGCCGATCGCTTTCACGCGATGCTGAGCCGCGAGCTGGAGGCAAAATAATATGGGCATGGGCCTATCTTCAGGCGCAGGCCGTCGCCGTTCGCGCCGCAATGGCCGTCAGCCGATGGCCGAGATTAACGTTACCCCGCTGGTTGACGTGATGCTGGTCTTGCTGGCGATCTTTATGGTCACCGCGCCGCTGATGAATGCCGGCGTGCCGGTGCAATTGCCCGCAAGCCGCGCCAATCCGTTGCCGCAAGAGCCCAAGACGGTGACGGTAACCCTGACCGGCGATGGCAAGACCTATTGGGATGGCGATGAACTGGCCCAGGGCGAACTGTCACAGCGCCTGCCGGCTTTGGTGCCGCAAGATGGCAGTCCGCCAGCCAATGTGACCCTGCGCGCGGATCGTGCCCTGCCCTATGGTGATGTGATGGCGGTGATGGGTGAGATGAACCACGCGGGAATTCACGCCATTGCGCTGGTCACCGACAGTTCAGTTACGGCACCCTAAATTCTTT
>JBEGLE010000056.1:0-3723 GCA_041183725.1 Pseudomonadota bacterium
ATCCTGACCCCTTCGGCCGAGGCGCGCATTGCGACCCTGATGGCCGATGCACCCGCCGGGACCATTGGGGTTAAGCTGTCCACCCCGCGCCGGGGCTGTTCAGGGCTGGCCTATTCGGTCGACTATATCACCGAGGCCAATCCGATTGACGAACGGATCGAAACGCCGGGCGGGCTGTTCTTCATCGATGGCGGCAGCGTGCTTTATCTGATCGGCAGCACGATGGACTGGGTAGAAGATGATTTCACCGCTGGTTTCACCTTTCAAAACCCCAATGCCAAGGGCGCTTGCGGTTGCGGTGAGAGTTTTACGGTGTGATCCGTAGCGCCGCGACGCAGGCGGCGCGGTCCATATCGCGGCCATCGCTGAGCCGCCGGGCATCCAGATAACCCGCCAAAGGCGCACGCCCCGGATTGGGCGGATAAAGATAGACATCCATCACGCACAGCGGCCCGGCAAATTGCAGCTTGCGGCTATCACCCTCCCAGACATCCAGCCGCGGCGCGCCGAATTGGCGGATGAGATCAGCACTGCTCGCCCCGATCACACCCTCTAACCCAACCAGCGCAACCGGCTTGCTGACAGGGCTGGGGGCAGAGACCACCTGCGCCGCCATCTGCGGCCCACCTTCACCACAGGCGGAAAGCAGGGCAATCAGGCTCAGGCCAAGCAGAGTGTGCGCGCGCATAGGTGCTATGAATCTGCGCAAGCCGCCGCTCTGTCAACGTCAGCCGTCTTGCGGGCGGGGCAGGTGGGCGCTAGGCGCGGCGACTTGAAACGCGATAATGCACCCCAATTCAGCAAAGGCAGCAAGCCATGACCGCCCCCACCACTGACGTCATCGCCATTGGCAATGCTATCGTTGACGTTATGTCGCCCTGCGATGATGCGCTGATCGAACGGCTGGGCATGGTGCGCGGCGGCATGACCTTGATTGATACCGATCAGGCCCGCACGCTTTATGAAGCCATGGGCCCCGCGCGCGAGATTTCGGGCGGATCGGCGGCCAACACCCTGGCTGGTCTGGCAGCGCTGGGGGCCACATGCGCCTTTATCGGCCAAGTGGCGGATGATCAGCTGGGTGAAGTCTTTGCCCATGATATTCGCGCAGGCGGGATCAGCTTTGCCACCCCGGCGCGGGCCGGTGATCCGCCAACCGCGCGCTGCCTGATTTTTGTCTCCCCCGATGGCCAGCGCACGATGAACACTTTTTTGGGCGCGTCGCAGTTCCTGCCCGCCGCGGCGCTGGATGAAGCCGCGATTGCTGATGCCGCTGTGCTCTATCTTGAAGGCTATCTGTGGGACCCCGAAGAACCCCGCGCCGCCATGCGCCGGGCGATTGCCGCGGCGCGGGGGGCTGGGCGCAAGGTGGCCTTCACCCTGTCGGATGCCTTTGTGATCGCCCGCCATGGCGATGATTTCCGCGCGATGATTGCAGCGGGTGAAATTGATATTCTGTTTGCCAACCACGTAGAGCTAGCCGCCCTGACGGGTGAAGATGATTTCCATGCGGGTATGGAACAGCTTAAGGCCAAAGTACCGATGCTGGTGGTGACCCGCAGCGAATTGGGCGCAGTGGCCGCCCACCAAGGCGTGCTGACCGAAGTGCCGGCCGAACCGGTGGCCCATGTGGTTGATACCACGGGGGCAGGCGATCTGTTCGCCGCCGGTTTCCTGTTCGGCCATGTGCGCGGCCGCCCGGTGGCCGACTGCCTGCGGCTGGGAGCGATCTGTGCGGCGGAAGTCATTTCGCACTATGGCGCCCGGCCAGAGGCTGATTTGAAAGCCCTGACCGCGCAAAAGTTGGGTTAACCCGCTTCCGTTTGCGGCCTTATTCTTGGCCCTGTTCGCGCGCCACTTCGCGCCAGCCGATGTCGCGGCGGCAGAACAGGTCGGGGGCATCAAGCGCATCCACCGCAGCATAGGCCTTGGCCTGCGCCGCGCTTACGCTGGCGCCGCGCGCGGTGACATTCAGAACGCGGCCGCCACTGGCGACCAAAACCCCATCTTTCAGCGCCGTGCCCGCATGGAACACCCGTGCCCCAGCGGCCTCTGCCGCTTCTATGCCGGCAATTACGCCACCCTTCTTCGGCGTGTCGGGATAGCCTGCGGCCGCCATAACCACAGTGAGCGCCGTATCGGATGAAAAACGCGGGGCGGGAATGCTATCCAGCCGCCCTTCGGCGCAGGCGAGCAGCAGTTCGCCCAGATCCGATTCCAGCCGCATCAGCATGACTTGGCATTCGGGATCGCCAAAACGACAATTGTATTCGATCAGCTCCGGCCCTTTGGCGGTAAGCATCAGCCCCAGAAACAGCACGCCGGAATAGGGCATGCCTTCATCGGCCAAGGTCTTGACCGTGGGCGCGATGATCTTGGCCATGGCCTCGGCCTCAAGCGCCGGGGTCAGCACGCGGGCGGGGCTATAGGCGCCCATGCCGCCGGTGTTGGGGCCGGTATCACCATCGCCCACGCGCTTGTGATCTTGGGCAGAGGCAAACGGGACAATGGTCTTGCCATCGGTCAGGGCAAAGAAGCTGGCTTCTTCGCCATCGAGAAATTCCTCGATCACCGCTTCGGCCCCGGCTTCGCCAAAGCGGCCGGCAAAAATATCGGCCACGGCGGCTTCGGCTTCGGCCACGGTCATCGCCACGGTCACGCCCTTGCCAGCGGCCAGACCATCGGCCTTGACCACCACGGGTGCGCCAAAGCGGGCAATCGCGGCAAAGCCATCCGCCTGATTGGTCACCCGGGCATAGCCGCCAGTGGGGATCTGGGCGCGGGCGCACAGATCCTTGGTAAAGCCTTTTGATCCTTCAAGCTGGGCTGCCGCCTTGCCGGGGCCAAACACCGGCACTTGGGCATCGCGCAAGCTATCGGCCAAGCCATCCACCAGCGGGGCTTCGGGGCCGATCACCACCAAGCCAATGCGGTTTGCCTGACAGAAAGCGATCACCGCCGCATGATCGGTGGCATCCAGCGCGGTCAGTTCAACCAAGCCCACCAAGTCAGGCCCCATCAGACCGGGATTGCCTGGCGCGACGAAAAGTCTATCGCTTGGCTGGGCCAGCAACGAAGATTGCGCTAGCTTCCATGCCAGCGCATGTTCACGACCGCCCGAACCAAGTAACAGGATGTTCATGCCGCCGTCTTCGCCTTTTGATGATGATATCGAGTCCGCTGGGCTCGTAGCGAAGGACGCCGCCGGCAGCAACGCTGTGGCGCTGTCTGTCAGCGAGATTTCTGCCTTGCTGAAACGCACGGTGGAAGATCGCTTTGGCTTCGTTCGCATTCGGGGCGAGCTTTCGGGGGTTAAACAGGCCGCATCGGGGCACCTCTATGCCAGCCTGAAAGATGAAGGCGCCGTGATTGATGCGGTGATGTGGAAGGGCAGCACGGCCCGGCTCAATTTCCGCCCCGAAGACGGGCTCGAAGTGATCGCCACCGGCAAGCTCACCACCTTTCCCGGCCGCTCGAAATATCAGGTTGTGATCGATCGCATGGAAGTGGCGGGCGAAGGCGCGCTGCTGGCGCTTTTGGCCAAAACCAAAGAGCGTCTGGCCGCCGAAGGCCTGTTCTCGCCAGAGCGCAAGCGGGCCCTGCCATTCCTGCCGCGGGTGATCGGGGTGGTTACCTCGCCCACCGGCGCGGTGATTCGCGATATTCTGCACCGCTTGGCGGATCGTTTCCCATGCCATGTGGTGGTCTGGCCGGTGCTGGTTC
>JBEGLE010000057.1:0-3201 GCA_041183725.1 Pseudomonadota bacterium
CCGAATTGCTCGATCCGCGCTTTGAAGTGGTCGAGGCCGGGCGCGGCGGGCGTTATACCTATCACGGGCCGGGGCAGCGGGTGGGCTATGTCTTGCTTGATCTGCGCAAACGCGCCCGCGATGCCCGCGGCTTTGTCCATGCGATAGAGGGCTGGGTGATCGATACCTTAAGCGATTTTGGCGTAAAGGCATGGCGGAGCGAAGGCCGTATCGGTATTTGGACCCGCGATATTGATGGCGCTGAGGCCAAGATCGGCGCGATCGGCGTGCGTATTCGCAAATGGGTGACCATGCACGGATTTGCAGTAAATCTGGCCCCTGACCTTACCCACTTTGCGGGCATCGTGCCTTGCGGCATCAGCGATTCCGGGGTGACCAGTCTGGAAAGATTGGGCGTAAAGCTTGCCAGCGAGGACTGGGATCGGGCATTGCTGGCACGTGCTGGCGATTTCCTCGCCATGCTTGATAAGCCCTGCCCACCGGAGAGCGCCGCATGATCAAGGCCCCAACCCTTTTCGCCGCTGTGGCGCTTGTCGCGGTCCTCAGCCTCTCGGCCTGCCACGGTTCGCAGCCCGATAAGCAGGTGCAGGCGCAGGGAGAGATTTTGCCCGGTTCGGTATCGGATGCCATGCTGCCGCTGGATACGGTTACCTCGCAGCCCCCGCTGGCCCCGCGGACAGAAAAAGGGCCGGCAAGCGCGGCCTCGGATTCACCAGATGCCGCTGCGGCCGGGGTGGATGCGGCGCCTGCTGATGCAGCCAAGCCTGCCGGTTAAGGGGTGGTTAGCGCACCGGCGGGTCATCGCTATGATTGGACATGGCGGCATTTGGCCGCGTTGATGGTTGCCAATGCGGCGCTGGCCTTGGGGCCATTTTGGGTGCGCTTGGCGGATAGTGGCCCGGTAGCCGCCGGGTTCTGGCGGGTGGCCTTGCCGCTGCCGCTGTTTGTCTTTCTGGCGCGGGCCAACCGCCAATCGTTGATCCGCATTCCGCGCCGATCCTTGCTTGCGGTATGCGCCGCCGGGGCTTTTTTCGCCACCGATCTGGCCTCGTGGCATATCGGCATTGGCATGACCCGGCTGGGCAATGCCACGCTGTTTGGCAATGCCGGCAGCCTGATCGTGATGATTTGGGCCATTGTCGCTCTGCGCCGCTGGCCGCGCTGGCCCGAAGCACTGGCAATCCTATCGGCTGGGGCTGGGGCCGCGATCCTGTTTGGCCGCAGCTTGGAAATGTCGGCGCAAACCTTGGTGGGCGATCTGTTCTGCCTGTTTGCCGGGTTGTGTTATGCTTTTTACATTATCCCGCTGCAAAAGGCGCGCGAAAGCTTGGGTAGTTGGGCCTTACTTGCGTGGTCAGGATTGGCCGGTGCGCCGGTGCTTCTGGCCATTGCCTTGCTGCGCGGTGAGCCGGTTTTGCCGCAGGTGTGGTGGCCGGTTCTGGGCTTGGCGCTGGGCAGTCAGATCATTGGGCAAGGCTTGTTGGTCTGGGCGCTGCGCCATTTCCCGCCCTTGGTGATCGGCCTGATTCTGCTGCTGCAGCCCGCGATTGGTGTCTTGGCCGGATGGCTGGCCTTTGGCGAACCGTTCACCCTATGGGACGGGCTGGGCATGGGGCTGGTTGCCGCCGCTTTGGTGATAGCGCGGGCGGGGGAGCCTTAGGGCTTAGCCTGACAGCCTGCGCCGATAGGCTAGCGCTTGCCCAAATCCCCTTGGCCCACACTGCTGCTGGCCATATCCAGCATGGCATCCAGACTCTTTTTCGCCTGAAGGCGCAGGCCCTCTTCGATTTCGATACGCGGGCTCAGATCACGCAGGGCGACATAGAGCTTTTCCAGCGTATTGAGCGCCATATAGGGGCAGATATTGCAGTTGCAGTTGCCATCAGCCCCCGGCGCACCAATGAAGGTCTTGTGCGGCAGGGCCTTTTCCATCTGGTGGATAATATGCGGTTCAGTGGCGACGATCAGGGTGTCGCCCGCCATGGCCTTGGCATAGGCCAAAATGCCGCTGGTTGATCCGACATAGTCGGCATGATCGACAATATGCGGCGGGCATTCGGGATGGGCCGCCACGGGCGCACCGGGGTGCTGGGCTTTCAGCTTGAGCAGTTCGGTCTCGCTAAAGGCTTCGTGGACGATGCAAACCCCCGGCCACAGCAGCATATCACGGTCGAACTTGCGGTTCAGATAGCCGCCCAGATGGCGATCAGGGCCAAAGATGATTTTCTGATCACGCGGGATCTGCGCCAAAATGGTTTCGGCTGAGGATGAGGTTACGATCACGTCTGACAGGGCTTTCACCTCGGTCGAACAATTGATGTAGGTTAGGGCAATGTGATCGGGATGGGCGGCGCGAAAAGCCTTGAACTTTTCGGGTGGGCAGGCGTCTTCAAGGCTGCACCCGGCATTCAGATCAGGCAGGATCACGATCTTTTCCGGGGCCAGAATCTTGGCCGTTTCGGCCATGAACTTCACCCCGCAAAAGGCGATGACATCGGCATCCGATGCGGCGGCCTTGCGGCTTAGCTCCAAGCTATCGCCGATATAGTCGGCCAGATCCTGAATTTCGGGCGCTTGGTAATAATGCGCGAGAATGACGGCATTGCGCTCTTTGCGCAGACGATCAATCTCGGCGCGGATGTCGGTGCCAGCAAAGCCAGCGGGCTGGGCGGTCATACTAGGCGCTCCCGAAGGTTGTCGGCTGGCAGATAGGGATTGGATCGCCGCATCCCAAGCGGAATTTACGCCTTGGCAGCAATTAGCGGCGCAGAGACCAGATTTCACCCTGCTGCACGACCAGCTCTTTCTGATCCAGATGGATCAGATGCGCCTGAACCGAGCGACCCGCCGCAGGCCACAAGGCGGGATTTACCCCCTTGTACATGCGCGGCACCATGTCGGTGATCAGCTGCAGGCCTTCGTCCATCAGCTTGAGGATCTGGCGTTCGCGCTGGCGGCGATGGCCGATCATGCCGCGCACCAGTTGCTGCGGCTTGTCCACCTGTGCGCCGTGCGCCGGGTAATAGACCCGGTCAGTGCGGTTATAGAGCTTGTCCAGGCTGGCCATATAGGCGGCCATGTCGCCATCGGGCGGGGAGACGACGCTGGTTGACCAGCCCATCACATGATCACCGGTAAACAGCGCGCCGCTTTCTTGCAGCGCGAAGCACAGGTGGTTGGACGTGTGGCCCGGCGTGGCCA
>JBEGLE010000058.1:0-3483 GCA_041183725.1 Pseudomonadota bacterium
CAAAGGAAGCCAAACCCGATGCCATCGTGGCCACCGGGCGCAGCGACTATCCCAACCAAGTAAACAATGTGTTGGGCTTCCCCTTCATCTTCCGCGGCGCGCTGGATGTGCGCGCCACGACGATCAACGAAGAGATGAAAATCGCGGCAGCCCAAGCCATTGCCGAACTGGCCCGCGAACAGGTGCCCGAAGAGGTGGCTGCTGCCTATGGTCAGAACCAGCAATTCGGGCTGGACTATATTATACCTGCTCCGTTCGATCCGCGCCTTATGGAAGTTGTCTCCTCCGCCGTGGCCAAGGCAGCGATGGATTCAGGTGTCGCGCAAAAGCCGATCAAGGATTTTGACGAATACCGCCACAGCCTGAAGGCGCGCCTGAACCCGACGACGGCCGTGCTCGCCAGCGTCTATGCCCAGGTTAAAAAGAACCCCAAGCGGGTGGTCTTTGCCGAAGCCGAAGACGAAGTGGTGCTGCGCGCCGCTGTGCAGTTCCGCGATTTCGAATATGGCGTTCCGGTGCTGGTCGGCAATTCACGCGCCGTGCGCGAAAAGCTGATCGAACTGGGTGTGACCGATCCCGATTCCTACGAAATCCACAATGCCGCCAATTGGCCCAAGACCGCCGAGATGGTGAGTTATCTCTATGAACGCCTGCAACGCCGCGGCTTTATGGAGCGCGACGTGCGCCGCATGGTTAACCAAGATCGCAACGTCTTTGCCTCGCTGCTGGTCGCTTTGGGCCATGGCGACGCCTTGATTTCGGGCATGACCCGCACCTTCTCGCAAACGATGAAAGATGTGCGCTTGGTGCTGGATCCCAAGCCCGGCCATATCCCCTTTGGTGTTCACCTGATGGTTGCCAAGAATTACACCGTGTTCCTTGCCGACACCACGGTGAACGAGCGGCCGAGTGCCGAAGACCTAGCCCACATCGCCATCGAAACCGCCGCGCTTGCGCGCCGCATGGGCCATGAACCGCGCGTGGCCTTCCTGTCGTTCTCCACTTTCGGCAATCCGATGGGCAAGTGGCTGGAGCCGATCCGCGATGCCGTGGCCATTCTCGATGAACAAAAGCCCAATTTTGAATATGAAGGCGAATTGGCCCCTGATGCGGCGCTGAACCCGCGGGTCATGGCAAACTATCCGTTCTCGCGGCTATCTGGCCCGGCCAATGTTCTGGTAATGCCAGGGCTGCAATCAGCCAATATTTCCGCCAAACTGCTGCGCGAACTGGCTGGCAATGCCACGATTGGCCCGATGCTGGTGGGTATGGAAAAGCCAGTGCAAATCGCGCCGATGACGGCCCTTGCACCGGATATCCTGACCTTGGCCGTACTGGCCGCCGGTGGCATCGCGGGCTAAGTCCCCGCGATAGCTGCTTGGTCAGACAATCCGGTTGGTTAACGCGAGGCCGCTGGCCTTGTCGCCAGTTTGACCAGAGCAGCCACGGCTTTGGAGCAGGCAACCGTGTCTAATTCCGCCAGCGACAAGAGGTTCGCCTCAATCATGGCGAGGTCATAGACATAATTGACCATCACCCCATGCGCTTGCTTCATCCCCTTAGCTGAGCGGTCTGCATCGGTGTGAACCGCTTCGAGCCGCGCGCCATTTCCCAAGTGGAACTTGGCCACCGGATCAAGCGGGCCACCACGCGCAGACCGCCCAGTGACCAAGTACCGGGCTGCCGCAGCGCGCAGAGTTTCTGGGTTATGCGCCGCATCGGGAGATTCATTTGCCAGCCACTTGGCAAGCCCCGGCACGGGCGAGAGCGTGGCAAAGTTCTGCAGATGTGGCAGTTCGGCGCGCAGCAAATCAGCCACCTGTTTGATCAGATAATTGCCAAACGGCACCCCGCGTAGCCCCTGCTGGCAATTAGAAATCGAATAGAAAATCGCATGGGTTGCCGCGCGCGGATCACTTATCGCTCGGCCTTCGTCGAGTATGGTCGTAATCGCAGCGGGCAGGTCTTGGGTTAAGGCTACTTCCACAAAGATCAGTGGATCATCAGGCATCTGCGGATGAAAAAAGGCATAGCAGCGCCGATCTGCCGGTTCCACGCGGGCACGCAGGTCGTCCCAACTCTCAATCGAATGCACGGCCTCGTATCGGATCACCCGTTCCAGCACGGCGGCCGGGCTTTGCCAATCAATCCGCCGCAGCTCCAAGAAACCAGCATTGAACCATGAGGCAAAGACATATTCAAAATCAGCATCCAAAGCCGCCTCAGCCCGCCCCAATTTTCCGCCAGACAGCAGATCAGCACGCATATGGATCAAGCGCGCGGTGCCGCCGGGGGCCAGATTGAGCATGCGGATCAGCTTTTGACAGCGTGATTCAGCCGCAAGGTGAAGCGCCTTGCCGGTGTTTTCATCTGGCAAGGCTTGCCAAGCTGTAATGGCTGCCTGAATGGCCACCCCATCGCGAGGGAAACGGGTGCGCACCGCAGCCAAGAAAGCGCGCTGCTCTGCCAGATCACTGGCTTCGTAAAGATCAAAGAAAGCTGAGGCCAAAGAGGCGCCCGATGCCTTGCCACTGAACGATAGAAGCGATTCCGCCAGATCAATCAATCGGGCTGGGGTAGTCTGCGGCACCGCTGCGCGCCGAGGCGTGAAGCCGACGCGTTCCAGCAGCTTGCCAAACCGGCTACCCAGAACCTGATCAATGGTTCCCCGCACGCGGGCCACCCTAGGTAGAGCAACGGAATTTGATTTTTCTGCGATGACTTTTGGCAATCGACTCATTTTCCATGCTCCATGCGGCACGGCATCCTTCCCCTAGACCTGCAGGCTTATGCCCATTTATTTACGCCGCGATGACACTTACACAAGCGGATGCGATTGATTGAAAACAAACGCCTTATTAATA
This sequence comes from Pseudomonadota bacterium, assembly GCA_041183725.1. Taxonomy (GTDB): domain Bacteria; phylum Pseudomonadota; class Alphaproteobacteria; order Sphingomonadales; family Sphingomonadaceae; genus Novosphingobium. The sequence goes on from JBEGLE010000058.1 coordinate 2,865, forward strand.
ATCGACTAAGCACCCAGGGCCGAGACCCTAATCTGCCAAAAGTCTATGAATAGACCGTTTCACTTGGCCTGTGGCGCCGCCGTGGCAGCATTATCTGGCAGGCCGCCCAATTGGCCAACCAGCTTAGTATAGGCATCCAAGTAGGCCAGCACGATCACCTGCCCGATTTCGGTGTTCTGATAGCCGCCACCGGCAACGCCACCAAAACCGCTCCAGCCGCCAACACCGGCCCCTGCGCCAAAGCTTAGATCAGACTTGCGGGCATAGCCTTCAACCAAGGCCAGTTCTTCAGTCGTGCGGGCATCAACCACCGACAGGGTAACATTGGCCTCTTTTTTGTTGATCGAGATACCACCGACAATCGAACCAAAGGTTCTGCCGCCTAGCAGAGTACCAATCGCCCCACCCAGCGCATTGCCGCCAGAATGGCTGTTGCTGGAAACAATATCCGGCTGCAGGAAATAATCGGCGGTCTTCACCTGTCCGCGTCCCACATTGGAACCATCCTGCAATTCGCCATTGTCGGCCATGGCCCGCTCCATCGCCCGGCTTTGCAGGGCGCGGCTGCGATTAACCAAACCAAAGCAGCCGGATTTCTGGACGAAAATCTTCAAAATCG
>JBEGLE010000059.1:0-2512 GCA_041183725.1 Pseudomonadota bacterium
CCTGCACCGCTGCGCCATAGCCCTCGGAAAGCGGAGCGCCGTTCTTGGTTACCGTGACGCGAAGACCGGGCAAGTCCACCACACGCGGGTCTTGCCGGGCATCGCCCAAAATAAACACGCCGCATGACGCATTATCAGCCACCGTATCGACAATGCTGATCTGCCAATCGTGAATGCGCGAATCCACAATCTCGAAACAGGGGGCTATGGCTTCGGTTGCGGCGATCACATCGGCAGCGGTCACCCCCGGGCCGATCAAACTGTCTTTCAAGATAAAGGCGATCTCGGCCTCGGCCCGCGGGGCGATCAAGGCCTTGGCATCAACATCAATATCGCCGGCAACGTGCATCCAGTCGGTCAGAAAGCCAAAGTCAGGCTGGTGGACGCCCAGCATATCCTGAACCGCCTTGCTGGTGACGCCAATCTTCTTGCCAACAACCCGCTCGCCATCCTTAAGCCTGCGGCTGAGGAAATTCAGGCTGATGGCATAGGCATCATCAACCGTCAGTGTCTGGTCCTGCGCGATCAGCGGGGGGACAGACTGCCGGTTGCGGAGCGCAGCATAGAGCGCTTCGCCATATTTTTCAGACTTATCCATTCAGAAAATCAAGGGAATAGCGGTTAAATTCGGCGGCCCGTTCAACCTGAACCCAGTGGCCGGTGCGGGTGAAGGTGAGGCAGCGGGCATCGGCACAGCGATCGAGAAAATGGCGCGCACCGCTTTCGGGGCAAAATTCATCATTCAAGCCCCACAGAACCAGGATCGGTTGTGATACTTCACCCAGTCGTGGCCCCAAATTGGGTGTCCGCATCCGGACCAGAACATCCTTGGGCTGCGTACGCGCCACGGCAAAACGTTCTGCAACCAGTTGATCCGGGATATTATGGACAAAATCAGGATGAACCAGATTGGACACCAGCCGTTTCTGTTCTTCCAGTGAAAAGTCTGGACCGCCAAAGCCGGACACCATCTTGGCAATCCCGGGCATTTTGAAATAGTCGGCCTGTTCCTCGACGCATCCCGGCGCCATCAGCACCAGTTTTCGGGTCAACTCTGGGTGATCCAAAGTGAGCTGGATTGCGATGCCGCCCCCCAGCGAATTGCCAATTAGCACGGCCTCGGAAATGCCATGGGCGATCAGGGCCTGATATAGGGTATCGGTGAACAGTTGCAGGGTATAATCAATGCCTTCAGGCTTGGAACTGAAACCATAGCCAATCAGATCGGGCAAAATAACCCGGTAGCCCGCCGCGACAAAGGCATCGATATTCTGACGGAAGTTCGAAGCGCCTGATGCCCCCGGCCCGCTGCCATGCAGAAAGACAACAGCCGGTCCGCTGCCAGTCTCCTTGATGTGAATATCATAGCTGCCATCGACCCGATAGGTCGCTTCCCGCATCTCTGCCATTGTCCGCGATCCTGGGTTTAAAGGAAGTTGAATGCAGGGGGTTCGCCCAGCATGGTTCCGATCACGTCTGATGTCCGGTTAGCAGGATCATTGGCAACGTGCGCACGGCCTGCGTGCAGATCAAGCCAAGGCTGGATGATCGGGCTGGAGGTGTAAATGGCCCGCCCGCCCAGCAATTGCATCATATCGTCCACCAGTGCCGCCAACCGCCTGACAACGGTTGATGAGTTATAGGTGAACAGGGCGCGCTTCTCCATCGGGATGGCTTCGCCACGTTCAGCATAGGCCATCAGCTCATCGCATGACAGCCGCAGCGTGGACTCCATCTCAAGGATTTGGGCATGCGCCTTGGCAATCGCGGCATGAAGGAAGGGATCTGCCTTCGATGCCTTGCCGGTATTGGTCGAAACCCGGCTTTGCATGATCTCGATAGCAGCATTCACCGCTGCGCGCGCACCACCGAATGCGGCGGTGGAAACCGAGCGGACAAAAACCTGTGCCCAAGGCAGGGTGAACAGCGGGCCGTCATTTTCCTTTTGGCCGGGATTGGCACAGAGGAAACCGTCAACCGCGCGGTGAGTGCGGTATTCTGGCACGAAAACATCGTCGACAATAATATCGTGGCTGCCTGTGCCCTGAAGGCCAAAGACGTGCCAGCTATCCCGATCAATCTCATAGTCTGAACGCGGCAAGAGGAAAGACCGCATATCTGGAGCATCGCCCGCGTTTTTCGGCGGAACCAAGGAACCGAGCACAACCCAATCGCAATGGACCGATCCGGTAGAGAAGCCCCAACGGCCTGAAAGTCGGAACCCGCCTTCGACATGGGTAACTTTGCCAACCGGCTGATAAGAGGAAGACACCAAGGTTGATGTATCCTCACCCCAGACTTCCTGCTGTGCTTCATCGTGAAACAGCGCCATTTCATAGGGATGGCAGCCAACAACACCGAACATCCAGCCGGTCGACATACAGCCTTCCGCAATGGCCTTTTGGACATCGAAGAACACGTTGGGGTTCATTTCATAGCCACCCCAGCGCTTGGGCTGCAGGATGCGGAAGAAACCGGCCTCTTGGAATTCACGGATCGTTTCCGCCGAAAC
>JBEGLE010000060.1:0-20375 GCA_041183725.1 Pseudomonadota bacterium
CGCAAGGGGTCTTCTGCCGCCGGCGCTATGCCGCAAGCCGCAAAGCCCAGCCGCCGCGCCTCAGCACCAATGGCCTGTTTCAGGGAAAGGATTGGATCACCATCAGCCAAGCCGGCCACACTCCTTACCGTCGCCCGCCCGTGATAAGGCAAGCCATGTCAAAGGCCTAGGCCAATGGTTCAGCTTGGGCAACGCAGGCAGCATAAGCCAGCGCTGCGAAATATATTGCTCTCAGCCGCAAGACACGGGACAAAGCGCCATGATCACGGCCCATTCCGCATCATCGCGCATCAGCCGCCGCCAGATGTTGAGGTGGCTGGGGGCTGGCACAGCTTTGTCCGCGCTGGCCGCCTGCGGGACCAAGGCCGAAGCGGGCACCTATCCCCTCAGCCTAAGTCCAAGCGAATGGCGCAAGCGGCTGACCGCCGCGCAATTTCATGTGCTGCGCGAAGAGGGCACCGAATATCCCGGCACATCACCCCTGCTGCAAGAACACCGCAAAGGTATTTTTGCCTGCGTTGCCGATGGCTTGCCGCTGTTTGCCTCTGCCACCAAATTTGACAGCGGCACCGGTTGGCCCAGTTTCTGGAAACCGCTCCCGGGCGCGATTGGCACATCGCGTGATTTTTCGGCAGGCTATCCCCGAACCGCGGTGCACTGTGCCCGGTGTGGCGGCCATCTTGGCCATGTCTTTGATGATGGGCCGCCGCCCACTGGCCTGCGCTATTGCATCAACGGCGTGGCCTTGCGGTTTGTACCTGCCTAGAGCCTGGGGCAACTGGTACGGACGGCGGGACTCGAACCCGCACGAGCTAAGCTCAGGGGATTTTAAGTCCCCGGCGTCTACCATTCCGCCACGTCCGCATGCATTGGCACTGCCTTGCCGCGTTGGCAGATCATGACAGGATCGGCAACTGCCGAACCTGTCAAATTCATAAGGATTACAGCTCAGTCGGCATTAAGCCGCTGGCGAATTTCCTTACCGGGCTTGAAATAGGGCACTTTCTTGCCCGGAACGCTCACCGATTCGCCGGTGCGTGGGTTGCGGCCTTGGCGGGCCTCGCGTTCACGCGTGGAAAAGGCACCGAAGCCCCGCAGTTCAACGCGGCCGCCCTTGGCCAGCTTTTCGCTGATTTCGTCGAAGAAAATATCAACAACGCGCTCAATCTCTTCGGCGCGCAGTTCAGGGTTCTCGCGCGCAAGAGCCTGAAGCAGTTCGGAACGGATCATGTCAAAACCCCTGTCAGCCTGTTGGCCGGCTAAAACCTATGCAGTCGGGCACGCCCCCACGACATGCGACCAAACAACAGCGCGCAGTCTGCCAGACTAGTTACAAATTGCAATCGCAAGATTCACCTAGCCAGAGTCCCTGATTTCCAACGATTTTAAGACGTTTTCAGCCAGATCGGCCAAATCAATGCCCAGCACCTGCATCCGCGCGCGAATCAGCGGCCATTCTTCTGCCAAGAAAACCTGACGCTCACTGCGCCGCAAGCGGTCTGCCGCCCCGCGTACAACCAACATACCGACACCGCGCTGCACCGCTATCAAGCCATCAAGTTGAAACTGCTGATACGCCTTGGCCACTGTCAGCGGGTTTGCCCCTTGCTGGGCCGCGAAAGCGCGGACCGATGGCAAAAGCGCCCCTTCCGGAAATGTGCCGTCGATGATTGATGCCGCGATCAAATCGCGCAGCTTTAGATAAACAGGGCGGCTGTTCTGGCTCATAGGTGATGCAGTGCCATAATACAGCGCGGCGGGCAAGAAATCACGCCCATGGGGACAAAGTGGTTTCTGCGGCAATCACATGCCTTCCCATCTGCCAAATTGCCGCTAGTCTGCGCGCTTCATAGGGGGGTAACCCTGGCCAAATTAAAGATCAGGAGCATTTGGGGATGAACACAAGCAGCGCCGCCGCAGCGCCAGAGCAAGCAAGCTGGTTTGGCCACCCCCGGCAACTTGCCCGCCTGTTCACCACCGAAATGTGGGAACGCTTTGGCTATTACGGCATGCGCGCCCTGCTGACACTGTACCTGACCAAGCACTTTCTGTTTTCTGACAGCACAACCAACGGCCTCTATGGCGGCTTTACCGCGCTGGTCTATCTTACCCCCTTGATCGGTGGCCTGATTGCCGATCGCCATCTGGGATCAAAGCGTTCGGTCAAATTCGGTGCGGTGATGATGGCTCTGGGCTATTTCATCCTGTGCTTCGGCGGCGAAACCGCCAAGCCGCACGCCACGATCGAGGGCCAGCGTTATGAAGTGCAAGTGGTCAATGGGCTTGATCGCCCGACCAGCACCGGCAACGAGGTGCGCTATGTGCTGATGCCCGAGGGCAAGCTTAAGGTTCAGGGCAATGAAGACGGCACCGTATCGCTGATCAAGCCTGACAATTCGGTGGCCAAAACCATTGCCAAGGGTGGTTTTGAAGCCGATGGCGAACGCTCTAGCCTGTTCACCTTCCTGCTTCTCGCTGGTCTGTCGCTGGTCACGGTGGGCAATGGCTTTTTCAAGCCGAATATCTCAACCATCGTCGGATCACTCTATGACGAGGGTGATCGCCGCCGTGATGCCGGGTTCACCATTTTCTATATGGGGATCAACCTTGGCTCGCTCATTTCGCAGCTCTTGTGCCCCTTGCTGGCCGATACCGTCGGCTGGTGGGCTGGCTTTGGTCTGGCCGCGATTGGCATGCTGGCATCCTGGGCGCTGATCCAGTTCGATGGCGGCCGCTTGGCAGGCTACGGCGAACGGCCAGAAGGTGCAGATTCGCGCAAAGACCTGTTGTTCTATCTGGGCGCGGTTCTGGCCCTGCCCGTGGTCTGGCTGCTGTTTTCCAACCTGATGCACTATGTAAAGCCCGCTGGGGGTGAAGGTCTGATCGACTATCTGCTTAGCCTGCCGATCATGGGCAAGATCATGTTCGGCACTTTCCTGATCGCGGTGCCCAGCATTCTTATCTGGTCGTGGCGCAATGGATCCCGCAAGGAGTTCCAGATGATGGGGGCGGCCATGGTGCTGATCACCTTCAATACCGTGTTCTGGACCCTGTTTGAACAGGCCGGATCATCGCTCACGCTGTTTGCTGATCGCAACACCGATCTGCACATCACATCCGGCCTGTCGATCAGCGCCGGTCAGACCCAGTTCTTCAATGCTATCTTTATCGTCATCTTGGCCCCGCTGTTTTCCTTGCTGTGGAACGCCATGGCCAAGCGCGGCATCGAACCCAGCATTCCGATAAAATTCGGCGTAGCGCTGATGGGGGTCGGCGGCGGTTTTCTGTTCCTTGTTTGGGGATCGCAGTTCGCTGGTTCCGATTTCAAGGTGGCGCTGTGGTGGCTCGCAGGTCTCTATTTCATCCACTCGGTGGCGGAACTGTGCATCTCTCCGGTTGGCCTCAGCATGATCACCAAGCTGTCCATCGCCCGTATTGTTGGCCTGATGATGGGCGTGTGGTTCCTGTCGATCTCGGTCGCGCAATATGTCGCCGGTATGGTTGCGCAGGTCGCCAGCGTTGAAACGGTGGGCGGACAGGTTACCAATCTGAAGGTTAGCCTCGATACCTATGTCGGGGTGTTCACCACGATTGGCGAAGTATCGATCGGCATCGGCGCCGTGCTGCTGGCGCTGTCAATTGTGCTCAAGAAATGGATGCACGGCGTAGACTGATAGACGCCGCGTAACGGCTGGGTCAGGCCCGCGCCTCACCCACGCCGGCATCGTTCCAGCGCAACGCTTTCAGCACCGTTTCAACGATCTGCGGCGCATTCAGCCCGGCGGCATCATACTGCTTTTCGGGCGAATCCTGATCCTGAAACACATCGGGTAAGCGCAAGGTGCGGATCTTCAGGCTGTTATCGGTCAGTCCTTCATCGCTTGCTAGGGTCAAGACATGGGCACCCAGCCCGCCGATTGACCCCTCTTCAATGGTCACCACCACATCATGGCTGGCCATCAGACGGCGGATCAGCGCTTGATCCAGCGGCTTGGCAAAGCGCAGATCGGCCACAGTGGTCGAAAGCCCCTTGGCCTCCAACTGCTCGGCCGCTTTCAGGCTCTCTGCCAACCGCGTGCCCAATGATAGCAGAGCGATCTTGCTGCCGTGGCGGACAATCCGGCCCTTACCGATCTCTAGCGGCTCTGGCACCTGTGGCAGGGCAACCCCCACGCCGTTGCCGCGTGGATAGCGCAGGGCAATCGGCCCGGCATCATAGAGCGCGGCGGTGTGAACCATATGGACCAGCTCTGCCTCGTCAGCGGCGGCCATAACTACCATATTGGGCAGGGTCGCCAGATAGGTGATGTCAAAGCTGCCAGCATGGGTCGCGCCATCGGCCCCAACCAAGCCCGCCCGATCAATGGCAAAGCGCACCGGCAGGTTCTGGATCGCCACATCGTGCACCACCTGATCATAGGCGCGTTGCAGGAAGGTGGAATAGATCGCGCAAAACGGGCGCATTCCCTGTGCAGCCAGCCCGGCGGCGAATGTCACCGCGTGCTGTTCGGCAATGCCCACATCAAAACTTCGATCAGGGAACCGGCTGGCAAATTGGTCCAGCCCCGTGCCTGATGGCATCGCGGCGGTGATCGCACAGATTGTGCTGTCACGCTCCGCCTCGGCCAGCAGAGCCTTGGCGAAAACGCCGGTATAGCTGGGCGGGCCGCCCGCGCTCTTGACCTGCTCGCCGGTGATCACATCAAACTTTTGCACGCCGTGATACTTGTCAGCCGCCGCCTCGGCCGGGGCATAGCCCTTGCCCTTTTGGGTGACGACATGGATCAGACACGGCCCTTCGCTGGCATCGCGCACATTTTCCAGAATCGGCACTAATTGATCGATATTGTGGCCATCAATCGGACCAACATAGTAAAGGCCCAGCTCTTCAAACAGGGTCCCGCCCATAGCCATGCCGCGCGCGAATTCATCGGTCTTGCGCGCCGCCTTGTGCAGGGGTTCGGGCAGGCGGCGGGAAATGCGGCGGGCAATGTCGCGCACCTTGAGGAATGGGCGCGAGGATACCAATTGCGCGAGATAGGCCGAAAGCCCTCCCACCGGCGGCGCAATCGACATATCGTTGTCATTCAGGATCACGATCAAGCGATTGCCCGCCTGTTTGGCATTGTTCATCGCCTCATAGGCCATGCCCGCGCTCATCGCCCCGTCACCGATCACGGCAATGGCGCGGCCGGGTTGATCCGCCAGCTTGTTCGCCACAGCAAAGCCCAAGGCCGCCGAGATCGAGGTAGAGCTATGCGCCGTGCCGAAGGGATCGTATTCGCTCTCGCTGCGCTTGGTGAAACCGGACAGTCCGCCGCCCTGCCGCAAAGTGGCCATGCGGCTGCGGCGACCGGTCAGAATTTTGTGCGGATAGGCCTGATGGCCAACATCCCAGATCAGGCGGTCATCGGGCGTATTGAACACATAGTGGATCGCCACGGTCAGTTCGACCACACCCAAGCCAGAGCCCAGATGGCCACCGGTTTGGCCAACGGCCGCGATCATTTCGCTGCGCAGCTCATCGGCAAGCTGCCGAAGCTGTCCCGGCGCAAGCTGGCGCAGGTCGGCCGGCGTGGCGACAGTATCAAGAAGCGGGGTGGCCAGGTTGAGGCTCATGACTTGGCCCTTACACGCGCCTTGGGGTCAAGTCGATGGGAACGCGATACACAGGGGATTAGGAACATAGGGCGCAATGCCCCCGCAGCTCCACCACTGGCCGCACATCGGCAAAACCGGCACCGCGCGCCGCCGCCACCAAAGATCCGGTCAGGCTATCATCATCAATATGCACGGTTTTGCCGCAGGAATCGCAGATCAGAAAAATGCAATCGTGGCGGCAACCGGGGTGGCTGTTGGCGATATAGGCATTGGCGCTTTCAATTCGGCGGGCCAGATTGCTGCGGACAAACAGGTCCAGAATGCGATAAACGCTATTGGCCGCCACCCGCTTGCTGCGGCGGGCCGAAACACTTTCAGCCACATCATAGGCTGAAACGGGGCCGCCTTGGGTTGCCAGCGCCGCAAAGACATCGGCGCGCATCTCGGTCCATTGCTCGCCCGCTTGTTCCAACGCGTGGCGCGCCGCATCGGCCAGCGCATGGCCCGAATGTTCGTGATGATTGTGCCCGGTCATACCGCCGATATAGGCATGACTTAGCCCCGCGTGAAGCGCGGTGTGTAAAGGGCTGGGAACAAACGCTTCAGTGCCGCCACTTTGCCGATATCCCAATACTGAACATAGGGGTGATCAGGGTTGCGGGCCAAGAAATCCTGATGATAGGCCTCTGCCGGATAGAAGCCCCTGAAATCTTCCAAACGGGTGACAATCGGCGCCCGCCACAGGCCCGATGCCTGCATCTGCGCCAGATAGGCCCCGGCAACAGCGCGCTGATCCGGATTAAGCGGCACCAGGGCCGAGCGATATTGGGTCCCGCTGTCTGGCCCTTGGCGATTGCGCGTGGTCGGATCAGCGATCACCGAAAAGAAAATCTGCACCAGTTGATCATAGCGCACCACAGCGGGATCAAATGTAACCTTCACCGATTCGGCGTGGCCGGTGATGCCGGTAGAGACCCGTTCATAGTCCGCTGCCGCCTTTGCCCCGCCCTGATAGCCCGATACCGCGCTGGTCACGCCCTTCACGTGGCTGAACACCCCCTCAACCCCCCAGAAGCAGCCGCCCGCAAAGATCGCCGTCTGAAGGCCGGTGGTTTGGCTGGAAAGGCGCAAGGCGGCAGGCGCGATCACCGCCTGTTCAGGAGCTGCGGCATTAGCCGATTGCTGACAGGAACTCAGCAGCACCAAAGCCAAGGGCAGGGCTGCGCGGGCCAGCCCTGAACGGATCATGGCGCGGGGGCCGCTATGGCAGAGCCGACCACGGATTGCGAAGAAGTGGATGCCAAGCTTACGGCAATCACACCCACGCAGCCCAAAGCAAAGCCAATGCCCATCGCGCGAAACAGATCAGACTTCAGGAAGGTCATAGCGCAAAGCCTGTAAACAACACTTTGGCGAATGTGCCTGTGTGCCGATTGCCCAAAGGTGAACAAGCGGGGCGCGTCAGCCCCCTTGCGACAAAGCGTTAACCCCCTGCGGCCAAGCGCGCGATCAGTGACGGAAATGCCGCATACCGGTGAAGACCATTGCCAATCCAGCCGCATCTGCCGCGGCAATGACTTCATCATCGCGGATCGAACCGCCCGGCTGGATCACCGCTGTCGCACCCGCTTCGGCGGCTGCCAACAGACCATCCGAGAAGGGGAAGAAAGCATCCGAAGCCACGGCGCTGCCGACGGCCCGGCTTTGCGCCCAGCCATATTTCTCCGCTGCTTCCGCCGCCTTCATCGCCGCAATGCGTGAGGAATCGCGGCGGTTCATCTGGCCCGCGCCAATGCCCGCGGTCACTCCGTCCTTGGCATAGACGATCGCGTTTGATTTCACATGGCGGGCCACGGTCCAGGCAAACAGGCAGTCTTTCAGTTCCTGTTCGGTCGGCTGACGCTTGGTCACAACCTGCAGATCGGCGGCGGTAATCGCCCCATTATCGCGGGTTTGCACCAGCAGGCCGCCGGTAATCGCTTTCACCGAAAGGCCGGGACGGCGCGGATCGGGCAAATCGCCGGTCAGCAACAAACGCAGGTTCTTCTTGCGGGCAAAGGCGGCGCGGGCCGCTTCGTCCGCTGCAGGGGCAACCACCACTTCGGTGAAGATTTCGCAGATCGCTTCGGCCGTAGGGCCATCAAGTGGTACGTTCACCGCAACGATCCCACCAAAGGCCGAAACGCTATCGCAGGCCAAAGCCCCGTGCCACGCTTCCAGCACGCTCTTGCCTTGGGCCACGCCGCAAGGATTGGCGTGCTTCACGATAACCACGGCCGGGTCTTGCCCCTTGAATTCGGCGCACAGCTCCAGCGCCGCATCGGCATCGTTGTAATTGTTGTAGGACAGTTCCTTGCCCTGAATCTGCTCCCCTTGGGCAATACCACAGCTGTGCGGGCCAACCGGGGTATAAAGCGCCGCTTTCTGGTGCGGGTTTTCGCCATAGCGCAGCGTGGTGACCCGGCGGCCATTTACCGCAATCATCTCGGGGAAGGTTTCGCCCTGATCGGTCAGGGCAAACCACTGGCTGATCATCGAATCATAGGCCGCCGTCGCGGCAAAGGCGCGCGCGGCCATCAGCTTGCGGAACGGCAGACGGGTGGCGCCGCCCGTTTGCTCCAGCTCAGCCAGCAAAGCGGCATAGTCAGCCGGGTCGGTGATGATTGTCACATAGTCATGGTTCTTGGCAGAAGAACGCACCATCGAAGGGCCGCCAATATCGATATTCTCGATCACCTCATCCCGCGCGGCACCCTTGGCCACGGTCGCTTCAAACGGATAGAGGTTCACCACCACCAGATCGATCGCGCCAATCGCATGATCAGCCATGGCCTTGGCGTGTTCAGGATTGTCACGCACCGCCAGCAGGCCGCCGTGCACCTTGGGGTGAAGCGTCTTAACCCGGCCGTCCATCATTTCAGGAAAGCCTGTCAGATCGGAAATGTCGCGCACGACCAAACCGGCATCGCGCAGCGCCTTGGCCGTGCCGCCGGTGGAAACCAGTTCCACCCCGCGGGCAGCCAAAGCCTTGCCCAAATCCAGCAAACCGGCCTTGTCAGATACCGAAAGCAATGCCCGGCGGATCGTCACGTCACTCACGTTCAATTACCCCATTTTCTTCAGCAGCCAGGCGAAAGAACCGCCGCTGCGCGAAATCAGCCCCTGCATCACCAGTTGCTGGATAGCAACCGGCCGCGCGTGCTTGTCTGCCCACAGACTGTCTTCAAGGACAATTTCCCCAGCCCCCGACAGGAATTGCCATATCGTGCCATCCGGCATGGCCAGATCGGCGCTTTGCCTATCATGCGCCACGCGGGCCTTAATGCCCGGGCCAATATGAAAACGCAGCGCAAAACCCACCTTGCCGCGTCCCCCCTTACCCTTGGCAGGGGTGAGCAAATCTTCACCGCGCAGTTCCCCGCCATCATCGCGCAGGCTAACAATCCGGCGATGGATCAAGCCAAACCGGCTAACATAGCCATCGTGGCTGGCCTCAAGCCGGGTGGTGCCCGAACTGCGCGCACCGGGGATCACCCGCCGGGCAATCTCAACCGCATTAACCCCTGAACCCAGCTTGCCATTGATCAAAACTGCGGTGGAATTGGAATCATCGAGCACCAGGGCGGTATGGGCAGCCGTGGCCCTAAGCGCAGTTTCAAGCCGCAGCGGGATTAACCCACCCGCCGCCGCCGCGCCGCCGCAATTGACGAAAATCCGCTGGTCACCATGGCTGAATTCAAGAGCCAGCGTAGAAGCACAGCCCGCCCGGGCATGGCGCGTAAGCGGCGGCGGTGCGGCATCGAACAGCAATAAGGATTTCTGCGCAGAAACCCGCTGGTATCCCCATTGACCCACCTCTTGCAGCGGGCGGGTCCGCACCCCGCTGGCCGTGATCAAGGCAGAAACGGCATCGCTGCCAATCGCCCAGCCGCCCTGCCAGCTACCCAAAGAGCCATCGCCATGGGTCATAGCCAAAAGGGCGGGCACCAGCATGGCCAGCATGGCGGCAATCATTTCGGGCGGATTGCGATCAACCGCACGATAGCAAGCCTCAAGCCGCACCAGCAAGGCAATGGCTTCCATCTGCCCCAGCGGGCTGCGCGAGAGCACCCCGCCATCATCGCCCACCAATTCGCCCAGTGTGCGCACCAGACCCGCTTCACCATAAAGACGGCGGGGCCGGCCATCTGACAACAGCAAACCAGCGGCAACGATTGCGCACCAGCCAGCAAATTTGGCCAGCACATCCTCGCCGCGATCAACGTGACGACCAAGCCACTGGGCATGGTCGGAAATCGCGGCCATCGCCTGCTGCCGCAGCGGCTTGCTGCCAGACAAAATCAGTGGCGCATGGGTAAGCCAACTCAGCAGGCGGGTACCGACACTGCCAACCGACCAAGCACCCAGTTTACCCGGCCGTGCAGGTGGCTTGCAATTGGCTTCCAACCAGGCTGCAAATATCTCCTGCGCCACTGGCACGCACTGTTCACGTGGGGCGGCCGCTTCCAGATCAGCCAGCCAGGTGAAGCCATGAACATAACGCTCCATCGGCTGCGCCATGCGCGCCACCCCAGAGAAATCAGCCTGAAAAAGCGTGAGTTTGGCGCCATTTAGGAGAAAATAACCGGCCCGTATGGCCGTACCGGCCACTTTGTCACCCGGCAAAGAATCTTCAGCGGCGGCAATCAGCCGCTCTTTCTGCGGCTTACGGAACGGAGCATTCAGCAACGGCCCCGGAACCCCTAAGCCATAGGCAAAGCGCACCAGCCTGTCCTGTAAACGCAGCGCAGGCACGACCAAGGTCAGCCCCCGCCCTGCTTCCAAAACCCCATCATGCGCCGCACCGGCCTCGCCAGTCAGAGGGGCAATAAAATCATCCTGCATGCTGGGAAAAACGGGATTGCGACTGGCGTCATCCAAACCCGCCTGATCGGCGGCAGCCTTGGCTGGATCAATAGCGTCGCTTATCGGCGCTTGGGCCACAGCTCATGCCGATCCTTTAAGCGCGGCGATATTGGCGGCATAGTGCTCTGGCCCGCCGCGGAATGTTGCGGTTCCGGCGACCAGCACGTCGGCACCGGCGGCCACACAGAGCGGCGCGGTGGTCAGATCAACCCCGCCATCAACCTCAAGACGGATATCGCGGCCAGATTTGTCGATCATCTTGCGCACCGCTTCAATCTTGCGCAACTGGTTAGAGATGAAGCTCTGCCCGCCAAAGCCGGGGTTTACGCTCATGATCAAAACCAGATCAATATCGTCGATTAGGTAATCGAGCATCTTGGCTGGCGTGGCCGGATTTAACGAAACGCCTGCCAATTTGCCACAAGACTTTATCATCTGCACCGTGCGGTGGGTATGGGCGCCAGCTTCGGGATGAACCGTGATAATATCTGCCCCAGCATCGGCAAAAGCCTGAATGTAGGTATCGACTGGCGAAATCATCAAATGGACATCGAGCGGCTTGGTAGTGTGGGGGCGCAACGCCTTCACCACCATCGGGCCAATCGTGATATTCGGCACGAAATGGCCATCCATCACATCAACATGGACCCAATCTGCACCGGCCGCATCAATCGCGCGCACCTCTTCGCCAAGCTTGGCAAAATCTGCCGAAAGAATCGAAGGGGAGATAAGAGGTGCGGCCATATGTGGCATCAGGCCTTAACACCCTATCTAGGGCCGACAAGGCAAAGACCGGGCTTTTCCACACACTATCCGGTGGCCGTCCTGTTCTGCCGAGATTGCTGCTCCAACCACAGCCCACAAGGCATACGCGCGGAAATTTGACAAGCGTCACAAATCTCTCACACTCTTGATTAATTCTCTCCCTTATCGGGAAAAAACATAATCGGATGCTACAATTCTCGTATTCCCTCAGGATCTTTTGCCATGTCTCTGTCGATATACCCGCGCGCTGCGGCCATCGCTCTTGCCGCGCTGATCGCCCAAGCGCCCGCTGCTATGGCGCAACCAGCCGAAGGCGCCCCCGCCGGCTGCACGGGCACGCCCAGCAATACGTGGATCACGGTGATCGCTGATGGCCTGCGCAACGACAACGGCCTGTTGGCAATCACGCTCTATGCCGATGATTCCCGGCGCTTCCTTGTCCGCAATGGGTCACTTTATGTGGGACGGGTCAAAGCGCAAGCAGGCACCACGTATGGCTGTATCTTTGTGCCCAAGCCCGGTGTCTATGCTCTGGCTCTGTACCACGATGAAAATGCCAACATGAAGATCAACCGATCGGCGCTGGGCCTGCCTGAAGAAGGCTGGGGTTTTTCCAATAACCCCTCAACCTTGCTGAGCCTGCCATCCTTCGGTTCTGTCCGACTTAACATCCCACGCACCGGTTTGGTCACCCGGATTCACATGAAATATCCCTAATCGAAGCCCGGCTACCTATAGTTTTGCGCCTGTTCTATCGGTGTATCTGCCTCTGCCTAGGCATGGTCGCGGGGATCATCGACTTCGAGCCACCACGCCTGCCCTATATCATGCGTGGCCGCCCGCCCGCGATCGGCCAAGATCTGCATGCCATCCGACAGGCTGCCAGATTTGCCTCCAGCAATCGCTTCGGCAATGGCTTGGGGCAGCTCTTGGGTTGCCAGAAAAGCGCCGCAATCAACTGCATCATAGCTGGTGATCGTCTTGCCAATCGCTTGGATGAAGCCGCGACTATCTGTGGCAACCCAAGTCGCGTCATCTGGATCAATCAGCGGGCTGGCAACCCGGCGATCAATCGCCAAGGTAACCCCGCGATCAGCCTCGCCAACCGTGGCCAATTGGCTAAGGATGGATGATGAGAAAATGTGATCCGCCATCATCAGCAAAAAATCGCCATCGATCTGCGCCGCCCCTGCCATCACGGAATAGCCATTCGGCTTTGACCAATCGGCAATCCGTTCCGCCACAATGGCTATGCCCACCTGCTGGGCCAAGCCAGGCAGATAGGCCTCAAGCCGCTCTGCCGCATGGCCCGTCACCACCACAACGCGTGCGGCCCCGGCCGCCTTGGCTTGGCGCACCCCCAGTTCGATCAGCGGCTTACCTGCCACAGGGGTTAAGGGTTTGGATTCAGATAGTTCGCGCAAGCGGCTGCCGAATCCCGCGGCAATGATCAAAGCATCCATAAACCTGCTCCACAAACGTTTAGCGCCGGCCGTCCCGAAGGATGACCGGCGCCAAACTTGTCCTTTGGGGCGTGCCGCTTACGCCGCAGCGATGGCGGTATCACCAATAAAGGCTTCAACCATCTGCGCAGCCGTATCATCGCTGAACTGCTCTGGCGGATGCTTGCAGAAATAGGCCGAAGGACCGGAAAGCGCGCCGCCTTCACCCCGATCAAGCGCCACCTTGCAGCAACGGATCGCGTCCATAACGCAAGCGGCGGAGTTCGGGCTGTCTTCAACCGAAAGGCGCAGTTCCAGATTCATCTGAACATTGCCCCACTGCGTGCCTTCAAGGCGCAGGAAGCACAGCTTGTTGTCCTTTTGCCAAGGAACATAGTCGGACGGGCCGACGTGGATGTTTTCATCGGCCAAGCGCTGGGCCAGCATGGCCTGCACCGCTTCGGTCTTCGATTCTTTCTTGCTGCCCAAACGCTGACGATCGAGCATGTTCATGAAATCGGTATTGCCGCCGGTGTTAAGCTGATAGGTCCGCTCAACATTCACGCCGCGCGCACCAAACAGGCTTGAAAGCACGCGGTGAACAATGGTCGCCCCGATCTGCGCCTTGATATCATCCCCAACAATTGGGATGTTCTTTTCAGCAAAGCGGCGTTCCCACTCGGGACGGCTGGCGATGAACACCGGCATGCAGTTTACCACCGCAACGCCCGCTTCCAGCGCGCATTCCATGTAGAATTCGGTCGCATCTTGCGAGCCAACAGGCAGGAAGTTCAGCAGCACTTCTGCGCCGGAATCCTTAAGGGCCTTAACGATCGATTCACGGGTGGCTTCGGGCGCATCAGCAACGATGAAACCCTTGTCGCCAACCACCGTCATGTGCGGGGCAACGCCATCGGAAACCCGGCCCATGATAACCTTGGCCCCGGTATCGGGAACGTTTGGCATGAAAACCGCCGTGTTATTCGGCGCTGCAAAAATGGCTTCAGCAATATCTTTGCCAACTTTGCGGGCATCAACATCGACACCGAGCACAAATTCTACATCACCGGCACCATAACCCCCGATACGATCGTGGATCAGGCCCTGTGAAGAGTTGTTGGAACGATAGTAGGCAACCCCCTGAACCAGCGAGCTAGCGCAGTTACCCACGCCGATCACCGCAACCTTTATAGGCTTCATCTAAAACATCCTCCGGACGGCCGCCCAGCGGCCTCGCGAGCAAGCCTCATTGGGAAATCTTGCGCCAAATGCAAGCGATTTGGTCGCAAGTCTGTTAACTTGCGACAAACCGCGACAGGTTTATGGCCGCGAAAAATACGCAAATGCGTAAAGTGCAACGCCATTGCATGGCTGTTGCAGCGGCAGCAAACCCGGCTATGAACCATGTTAGGGTGCTGGAATTGGGGGATAAGATGTCGGAACAACCAAGCAGGCCGCAGCGGCCACGCGAATTGCAAGATCCGCTGAACTATTATCTCTATCACCCATTGGCGTGGCATCTGGCGCGCGCATTGGCACGCACCCCCATATCGCCAAACACGGTATCGGTGATCGGCGGTCTTTGCGTGGTGATGGCGGCTTGGGCCTATGCCCAACCGCTCTATCCGGCTTTCGCCCTTATTGGGCTGGCGCTACATATGAGCTGGCATGTTTTTGATGGCGCCGATGGCGATCTGGCGCGGATCACCGGCAAGGCCAGCCCGATCGGGGAGATGGTTGACGGCCTGTGCGACTATCTGAGCCATATCGTGCTCTACCTAGCCCTCGGCTGGCTGCTTCACCTGAGCATGGGGGGGGTAGCTTATATCTGGATGCTGGCGGCAGGGATTGGCCATGCCATCCAATCGAACCACGTCGAAGTGCAACGCCGCCAGTATCAATACTGGGTCTATGCCACCCCTTGGCTACGCAACAGCCACCAGCAAGGCTCGGCTACAGCGAAGAGCGGATTTGGCGGCTTGGTTTCGCTTTATTTGAACATGGCCAGCAGCATGACCCCCTATGCCCTGAAGATCGATGCGGCCGTGGCGGCGTCCCAATCTGACCCTGCGCGGCTCGAACAGATCCGCGCTGCGGTGAAGGCAGAAGCCCCCCGCCTGCTGTTCATCTGCAAAGTGCTGGGGCCCAACCCCCGTGCTATTGTTTTGGGCTTGGCCATGCTGATCGGTGGCACTGGCTGGCATGGCGCGCTTTATTACTTTGTCTATCAGGCAATCGTGCTCAACGCGGTGCTGATCCTGTCGGTACTCGCCCACAATGCTGCCGCCCGGCGCATTGTGGCGCGTATCGGCCTGTAACAGCGCGCGGCCTGCCCTCGGCTGCATCACAGCCATATACTTTGCCAGAGGGGAGAGTAAGATCGACTGGCCAAGACCAATAGGAGAGGTCGCCTTGCTCGGTGGAATGCAGGATTGGGAACTGCGGATCAGCACGCTGATTGATCACGCGGCCCGCGAACATGGTTCGCGGGAAATTGTCACCCGTTGGGCCGATGACAGCGAAACCCGCACCACTTGGGCGGGGGTGCGCCATGATGCCCTGAAGATGGTGCAAGCCCTGCGCCGCATGGGTATTCAGCCTGGCGACCGTATTGCCACCTTGGCCATGAATCACGATCGCCATCTGGTAAGCTGGTACGGCGTCACTGGCGCTGGCGCGGTGCTTCACACAATCAACCCCCGCCTGTTTGATGATCAACTGGACTATATCATCAATCACGCCGAAGATCGGGTGCTGATTTACGATGCCGCATTTGCTCCTCTGGTGGCGCGGCTCAGGCCGCTCTGTCCGACGGTAGAGCACTTTATCTGCTTTGATTCCGCAGCCCATGATCTGTCGTTTCCCGATTGGATAGACGCCGAGAATGGCGAGACCGAATGGACAGATGGATCAGAGCGCGATCCTTGTATGCTCTGCTATACCAGTGGGACGACGGGCCTGCCAAAGGGGGTGCTGTATCAGCACCGATCAACCCTTCTGCACACCTATGCCGGTATTATGCCACAGGCACTTGGACTTGATAACCGCGCAGTCATTCTCCCCGTTGTGCCGATGTTCCACGCCAACAATTGGGGCTTCCCTTGGGGTGCGGCAGCAGTGGGCGCCAAATTGGTCTACAGCACGATTAACGACCCCAAGACCCTTTGCGATCTGATCGCCAAAGAAGGGGTTGGCTATCTTGCCGGGGTGCCAACTGTCTGGTTGGCCATCTTGCAATATCTT
The DNA here is from genome assembly GCA_041183725.1 of Pseudomonadota bacterium. Taxonomy (GTDB): domain Bacteria; phylum Pseudomonadota; class Alphaproteobacteria; order Sphingomonadales; family Sphingomonadaceae; genus Novosphingobium. The sequence goes on from JBEGLE010000060.1 coordinate 15,957, forward strand.
GATGCGACAAACCAACCGCTGCCGCCGCTGAAAAATGCGCTGACTGGCGGTTCCGCCATGCCGCGGGCGATCATCACGCGATTGATCGAAGCGGGTATTCGCGTTGTCCATGCCTGGGGCATGACCGAAACCTCACCCCTTGCGACCATGGCTTTTGAGACAGCTGATTGGGATAGTCTGGACCTGGATGCCAAAGTGTCGGTCAACGCACTGCAAGGTCGTCCCGTCTTTGGTGTTGAGGTGCGGACGGTCAGCCTTGATGATCCGGCACAAATCCTGCCGCGCGATGGGCAGAGTTCTGGGGCGCTTCAGGTGCGCGGACCTTGGGTAATCAAACGCTATTTCAAAGCTGAAGCAGATGTGGTCGGCGAAGGGCAATGGTTTGAAACCGGCGATGTCGCGATTGTTCATCCCGATGGCGCGGTACAACTGACCGATCGCACGAAAGATGTGATCAAATCAGGTGGGGAATGGATCAGTTCGGTTGAGCTGGAAAACGCAGCGATCGCCCATCCGGCCGTTGCCGAGGCCGCTGCCATTGGCGTATCCCACCCTAAATGGGATGAACGCCCGCTTCTGATTGTTGTCAAAAAGCCCGGATCAGACGTCTGCGCTGACGATATTATGCAGCTTCTTGCTGAAAAGGTTGCCAAATGGTGGCTGCCTGACGCCATCGAATTCGTCGATACGATCCCGCACACCGGCACGGGAAAGATCAGCAAGAAAGATCTGCGCGAAATCTTCCGGGATTATAAGCTCAGCTAATTGAGTTAGGCTGCCCGGCAACGAAAAAGGGGCGGATCACTCCGCCCCTTTTGATTGTATTCACCGAACCCAGATTTACATCTTGGCTGGCGGTGCGCCAGCTTCCTTGCCGAACTGGTAATACTGTTCGTTGCCGACAAAACCGAAAGCGGTCACGCCAGAAGCCTTAATGATGTTCAGCACTTTGGCTGCCATTTCATAAGGAGCCTGGGCGTCCGGCTGAAAGTCCAGCTCGGGCTCGGGCTTCATTGCCATCGTTTGGTTCAATGCACCAACCAACTGCGCGTTGTTAAGCGGCGTACCATTCCACAGCACCACACCCTGTGGGGTAATAGTGACCTGATTCTTGGTCCGCTCAATCTTCGTCAAAGGTGGTGGCGAATTGGGACTGGGCAGATCGATGTTCACCGCGTGGGTGGCCACCGGTATGGTAATGATGAACATGATGAGGAGAACGAGCATGACGTCGATAAGCGGCGTCGTGTTCATTTCCATCATCGGCGAGCCATCATCCTTGCCGCCTGACATTGCCATGGGAATTTACTCCTGAATTGCCTGATCGCGCCGGCCTTAGCCGTTCGGATCGACCGGGGTCGAGATGAAGCCAACGGTGGGGTAGCCAGAGATCTGCACATTGAAGATCGTACCAGCAACACACCGCCAGGGCGCATTGATATCACCGCGGATGTGAACCTGCGGAATCAGTTCGGGGTTCGCCGCAAATGCAGCCGGACCACCAGCCCGCTTCACCACGGAATCAAGCCGCTTATAGGCCAGATCACGCAGTTCATCCGAATTGACCGGGGTGACATTGTTGAAATAGACTCGGCATTCACCGCCAAGGCTAGCGCCTTCAAAACCCGGATCACCCGCGCTTCTACCAGCGCTGTCGGTGGTGCTCACCGTCAGCAACAGATTTTCAACCTTATCCTTTGATTCGGCCGAGACCATAATCGGGATATGAAGCTTCTGGATCGTCTGAATCGCGATCGGAACCGCGATGAGGAAGATGATCAGAAGCACAAGCATGACGTCCACGAGCGGCGTCGTGTTGATTTCGGACATTGGCTTCTCTTCGCCGCCGCCGCCTACTGCCATCGCCATAGTAACTTCCTACTCTTGTCTTGCTGCCGAGGCTGCGAGCTTTGCCGCAAGTGGCAAAGTACACAGCCTGCGGCGGGAACCCGATGGCCCCCGCCGCGACTGTCCAAGTCTTACTTGGCCTGAGCAGCCGGGGCCGGCTTAGCGGCAGCGGCAGGCTTGGCCGCGGCAACTGCGGGGCGAACGGCACCCTTCGAGTTGATGTTAGCCAGAACGTCGGTCGAGAAGCTCGACAGCGCTTCAGCGATCGCCTTGTTGCGCGCCTGCAGGTAGTTGTAAGCAAGCACAGCAGGAACAGCGACGAGCAGACCAAGCGCGGTCATGATCAAGGCTTCACCAACCGGACCAGCAACCTTATCGATCGACGCCGAACCGGCGATGCCGATGGCGATCAGAGCGCGGTAGATACCAACAACCGTACCGAACAGACCGATGAACGGAGCCGTTGCACCAACGGTAGCAAGGAACGACAGGCCGCCAGCGAGGAACGACGTGATCGAAGCTTCCGAACGGGCCAGCGAACCGTGCAGCCAATCGTGGGCTTCCAAGGAATCACCCATCTTGCCATGCTGTTCTTCAGCAGCCAGACCATCTTCAACGATCTGACGATAGGCGCTGTTCTTTTCCAGCTTGGCTGCGCCTTCCTTAAGCGAAGCAGCGCGCCAGAAGCCGGCAATCGCATCACGGCCCTGGTTCAGGATCTTGCGCTGATCGTTCCACTTGGTGAACAAGATAAAGAACGAGCCGAAAGACATAACAGCCAGAATAGAAACGGTGCCGATCGAAATCGCGCCACCTGTCTTCATGGCTTCAACGAAGCCGAACTTGTTCTGCGGAGCCGCATTAGCGGCGGCGGCCAGGAGTTCAAAAACCATGCGAAAATCCTCTTCAATAATACAGTCAAAATCAGAAAGGGATCCGGCACCGTGCCGGGCCCGAGAAATCAATCCTTCGGGATGACCCAGCGAATCGCGTTCGAGTATGTGCTCGTCGTGGGATTGCCATCGCCATCTGTTGCCGGCTTGAACCGGGCACGCGCCTTAACTTTAGTGCAAGTGGTGTTATCCAAATCGGAACTGCCGCTTGATGCCGTTACGGTGCAATCAATAACCTTGCCATCCACGCCAACCGTGACGCGGAAGCGCGTGGTACCCTGACGTTCTTCACGCAAAGCCTGCGAAGGATAGTCATTGGTCGTTGCCCAATTCGCCGGGCTGCCCTTAGGCTCAGGAGACTTGGGGGCAAAGCGCGGTGCTGCCGGTGGCGCCGGCACAATGGCTGGCGGCGGCGGCGGCGGGGTCACAACCGTCTGCATCGGCGGAGCCGGGGCAGGAATATTGACCATTGGCGGCGGCGCCACGATTGGCGGCGGCGCAACCTTGGCTGGCGGCGGTGGCGGTGGTTCGTCCTTCTTGGGTTCGTCCTTCTTGACGTCGATAGTCGTCACCCGCTTCACGACCTGTTTATAGCCTTCATAGGCCAACCCGCTCACAAGCAGGTAGCCGGCCACGACGTGAATCAAGGCGACAACAATAAAGGAGGTAACTCGGTTACCACTCATCTGTTTGTCAGCGTAAGCCATTCAGACGCATCACTCCATTAGACTACGCCCAAGAATTGCCTTGCTGTAAGACCACTCCCAGGCCCCCCCGCAGATTGCGCAAGCGCAAACCCCAGAGGACCAAATCTTCGTTTCCACCCTGCCGGTTTAACCGGATTTTTGACCAGACCCCAAAGCCCTAGCCAAAAAACGTTGGCCTCGGTTATTCCGAAGCGCGATTGCGGCGATCTTTAACGCCGAGTCCCTAGCCGCGCAACGCCTTAATCAACACTTGCCATGGGTTAACGCCTGATTCAGAGAGATTGTCGCCAACAAATTTCTTGCGTGATTTCCCGGAAATTCAATTATTCGTTAATATACATATACTTGTGGAGATAGTCCGTGCCCCGCATTCCACACATCGCCGTGATCTTGGCGGCGGCCCTGACCGGAATAACACTGCCGACAGTCGTTTTTGCCGCACCAAAGCCGCCGCTTGTCTGGTTTGTCCCCGCTTATGCCGATCTGGTTGATCTGGCCGACAATGCCCCGCTGGTCATTCGCGCGCGTGTCCGCGCAGTTGCTGAGGTTGAGCCTAAACGGGCTATCGGCGTGCGGCCTGGTTGGGTGCGTATCTATGTCGAAGCGGTTACGGAGAACCTGCTCGTGGGGCCGGCAGCCGTCGGAGAATCACTCCACTATTTGGCTGACATAAAACGGGACGAAAAGGGCAAGGTCCCCAAACTTGCCAAACAATCCGTGCTGTTGTTCGCCCGCCCTGTTGCCGGGCAAACGGGCACCTTGCAGCTTGTTGCGCCAGATGCCCAGTTGCCATGGACCCCTGAAACAGAGCTTGGGCTCCGCGCGATCCTGACGGCCTTGTTCGCGCCGGATGCGCCGCGAAAAATCACCGGCATCCACGAAGCGATCTTCGTCCCCGGCACGCTGGCAGGAGAGGGGGAATCGCAGATTTTCCTCGCCACCAAAGATGGTGAACCGGCCACGATCACGGT
>JBEGLE010000061.1:0-10738 GCA_041183725.1 Pseudomonadota bacterium
CTGCTGCACCCCGCCCCATAGACCGGTCCCCAGCCGAAACTCTGCTTTACCCAAGGCAGCAACGCGCCTTGTGATCCGCGCCTGCCCATCGGCAAAGGCACTGGCAGCGCGGCCGCCAACATAGCCAGCTTGGCCATAGATCTCCGCCTGCACCTGCCACGGCAGGTGGATCACCGGCAGTTCGCTTACGACCAGTGCGGCTGGGCGTATATGCACGCCGCCGGAGCTGCGACTGGCACGCAGTTCGCCCATCATCGTCACAGGCAAGGTTGGGAACACCCGCGCCGCAAGGCCAAGCGCCGCCTCTTGCTCAGCCAAACTGCCCAGCGCGGCACTGCCACGCAGATAGAGCGCAGGGCGAAAACGGCTATCCGGATCCAGCCGATAACGCAGTACGACCCCGACCTGGCTGGCGCCATAGCTGCCCCCAGCCGTAGCCAGACTGGCGGCACCGCTATCCCCGCGCAGCAGCAACCAGCCATCGGCAGACCAGCGCGCGGGTGCATAGGCGGACAGGTGGGCAGACGGACGGACGGCTGGAGGAAGCGGGCCAGTGCGGTGCGGCATGGGGCTTGGCGCGTCTTTATCGTCCGTCTGCTCCGGGATCGCGTCCACGCGATAGGGTGCTGGCACTGCTCCAGATGGAAGCGGCATAATGCGGGCTGGCGGCACGGGCCTATCTATCACAGGCACTGTTAATGGCGACAAGGTTTTGTGTTGCAGACTAGCCTGATGATGCCCCTCTGGCGCCAAGATCCTAGCGCCCGTGCGCATGACATGCGGCTCTGCGTCCCAAGTCCACACCAGAATACGGGCCAAGCCCCAAAGCCCCAAGATCGTGCCCAGGGCCACAATCGGCTGTCCGCGCCGCTCGGCCTGCTTGTTCATGGTTAATCCGCACTTGCAAGACGAAAAGCGGGGTGATCATGGTGGGCCGTCTTGTCCCACACCAAGCGTTTGCCAGCCAAGCTACGCAGATAGGCAAAGACCGCCCGGCGCGCCGACATGATCGCGATAACATTGGCGACCGGAATCCGAAGCACGGCGCGCAGCCCTTCGTGCAGGCCATATTCGCGGGTGGTAAAAACCAGCCGCAACAGAGCGCGCCAAATCATGGCAAACAGGCACAACCGCGCCAAGCCATAGAGCTGGGGCGATGCCAGGCGGTCACCCACCAGCCCCCAATGCCGGGCCGCTTCCAGCAGGGGTGACAAGAGCAGCAAGAAATAGGCAATCGCCAATATCAGAGCTGCCAAAGGCCCGCGCCGATCGCGCAGGGCCATCCAGATGTCGATCACATTGCCCTGCCAGCCCAAGCGATCCCAGCTCTGAAAGGCAATCCCGTGCAGCCAGCGCGTTTTTTGCCGCACGGCTTCATGCAGGGTTACTGGAAAACAGCTGCGGGTGGCGATCAGCGCACCGCTGGCATCGCGCACCCGCAAGAACCGACTCTGTCCCCCGTGATGGGCCACGAGCAGACCCAGTTCATAGTCTTCCGTCAAACAGTCAGCCGCAAAGGGACCGGGCAAGGCTTGCTGGAGATGAAATCGCGACAAGCGATCCAGCATCGCGCGGGCAAAGGCACAGCCAACCCCGGCCGCTGGCAGAGCTGCGCCCAAGGCATCGCGAACCACCATCGCCCGGGCATGAGATTCGGTAAATTCATCCAGATAATGCCCAGCAATCCACCACGCCGACCGTTCCGGCTCAGGCCGAACCGGTATCTGGACAAAATCGGCTTGGTCCAGAGCCGCAGCCATAAGCGCCAAGGCTTGGGGGTGAACCATATCTTCGGCATCATGGATCACCACCATATGCGCCGTTTGGCCGCTGCGTGCTTCATCACAATGCAGCGCCTGATAGAGCCGGTTCAGGCAATCGCCCTTGGTGCTTGGCCCCGTCTGATCGTGAACCACCAACCGCAAGCGATGATCGCTTCCGGCTGCGGCCATCACAGCCAGCAGCGTATCGGCATCATTGGCATAACAGCCGACATAAAGCCGCAGTTCCGCTTGTGGCCAGACTTTCAGCATATGCGATATAGTGGCCCCGATCACGGCCGCTTCGTGCCAAGCCGGGATAAAGACCGCGGCGGGTCCGCGCAGAGGTTCCGCAGCCCCGTTGGCAGACAGGCGCTGTGTGCGATAACCACGAAACACTCTTAGCCAGACATAGGCCAGATCGATGGCCAATTCATCCAGCATACCCACCACAAACCAAAAGGCGGCAAATAGGGTCAGCTCATATTCGGCCAGACGCAGGCCGCGAGGCAGAGCCAGATGTTCTGATAACCGACCAACATTATGAGCCGCGAATTCCACCCCCCGATTCCCCCCGTGTGAACCGTACTGCGTGGAAAACCTTATGGACGAGCCAAAGCGTGCTCAACACGCATTATCCCGTATATTATCACTATATATTAACTAATTACACCACTTTGGATGACATATACCGCAGCCCCAAGACCATAGGCGACCAGCGCCAAAAGGCTGAACCGGCGCATATACCAAAGGAAACCCATGCGCTCGATCCCCATTGCCGCCACCCCGGCGGCCGAGCCAATAATCAGGATAGAGCCTCCGGTTCCGGCACAATAGGCAAGGAATTCCCACAAGAAGCTGTCGGTCGGGTGCTGATCCAGTCCATACATCCCGATGGTTGCCGCCACCATGGGTACATTATCAATCACGGCGCTGATCAGGCCGATCAGACCGACAATCCCATCGATCCGCCCGATGTGGGCATCCAGCCAAGCCGCCAGTGCAATCAGCACCTTGGCGTGTTCAAGCGTAGCCACAGCCAACAGGATTCCGATGAAGAAAACGATCGCGCTCATATCAATACGGGTCAGCGCCGCGGCGATCGTCACGCGGGGGGGATTATCAGCAGATTTGCGACGATTGCGCCAATCGCCAACCGCCCAAACAATACCCAGCCCGAACAGGATAGCCAAAAAGGGGGGCAGATGGGTAACCGCCTTAAACAACGGCACGGCAAGCAGAACGCCAAGGCCCAGCCCGAACATCAGCCGCTGCTCGGCGTCCTGGCCGTGCAGCCCATCACCCACAGCAGCAGGTGCAACAACAGGCTTGCCGCGCAGTTTCCAGCTTACAAACAGGATCGCAACGAGGCCATTGGCCAGCGATGGCAGGAACAGCCGCGTGACTATCGCGGTGCTGGTCACCTGCCCACCGATCCACAGCATGGTCGTGGTTACATCGCCGATGGGCGACCACGCGCCACCGGCATTGGCACAGATCACCACCAAGCCAGCCAGCCACAGCCGATCTTCGCGCTCCGCCACCAATCGGCCTAGCAGGGAAACCATAATGATCGCCGTGGTAAGATTATCGAGCACGGCGCTGAGAAAAAAGGTCGCGCCGCCTATCATCCACGCGAGCACAGACAGGCTGCGCGCCGCCATGTGGCGGGTGAGCAGAGCAAAACCATCGTGCGCGTCTATCACCGCAACAATAGTCATGGCGCCGATCAGGAAAAAGGCGATCTCGGCGCTTTGCCGCACCGATTGCCCCAGTTCCGCTTGCACCCGGCCGGGGTCGCCAGAGACCAGCGCATAGACGGTCCACAAAGAGCCTGCCGCCAGCAGGGCCGCCGCCGATTTGTTAATCCGCAGCGGCTCTTCAAGCGCGATAGCCGCATAGGCCAAAGCAAACAGAGCAATCAGCAGACCGGTCATGCCCTTGCTATTCCTGCCAATCTGGACGTGCGCTTACCATGTGCCGATATTGGGCAAGCTGGCCCAAGGCTCTTGCACCGGCAGTGATCCCCCGCCTTGCAGCAGTTCGATAGAGATGCCGTCTGGCGTTTTGACAAAAGCCATATGCCCATCGCGCGGCGGCCGGTTGATCACCACGCCAGCCGCGTCCAAACGCGCGCAGGTGTCGTAAATATCATCAACCCGGAAAGCGAGATGGCCAAAATTGCGCCCGCCGGCATAGCCCGCTTCATCCCAATTCCAGGTCAGTTCAATCTCGGCGACGCCTTCTTGCCCGGGTGCCGCCAAAAAGATCAGGGTGAAACGGCCCTTTTCATTGTCAAAGCGCTTGGTTTCTTTCAGCCCGATAATCTCAAACACCCGGATCGTGGCTTCGGGATCGGAAACGCGGATCATGGTATGCAGGTATTGTGTCACCGGGGGCTCCATCGCTTAGGCCAGATCAAGGGTCTACCCGTCGGGCAAGGTCCTGCCAAGCGAAAGGGGTCAGAAGCGGGCGGTTACCGAGACGACACCCACCGGCTTGGCCATTCGATGAAAGCCCGCCGCACAGGCCGCCGCCGCGCCGCAGCCTTGGTAGTTGAGATAGCGCGGCAAAAATCCGCGGGATATATCGCCACGCGAAAGATCGGTGCCAACCAGCGCGGCATCCACAGCCAGCTTGCGCCACTGAACAGTCACGCCCAGACTGTAATCAAGATAGGCCCTGCCAAAGGCAAAGCCGCCCGCTGTATGGCCCACATGGCCATGCAGTGTCAGCGGCGTACCGGGAACACCGCTGGTCAGATCGCCATAAATATAGGTGTTGCTGCGGCGGGGTGACGTCCATGCCAGATCAAATGCCTTTTGCGCCGGGGCATAGGCCAGCCCCACCTTTGCCTGAACCGGGCCAAGGCTTTTGACCAAAGCGGCATAGAATTCCAACCAATTGGCCTTAGCTGCGTCGGGATAGATATAGCCCTGCACGCCGCCATCGATCACCAGTCCCGAGAAGCCAATCTCTTTGGCATAGCCACCAGCAAGATCGATCTCACTGCCGCCAATCGCAATCGGCCCTGTCCCCGTTTTGGCGCTGGAACCCCAGAGGCTGGCATAAAACCCCGTGACATGGTTCAGCGTGATCGCTGCCTGCACCGCCGGTTGATTGTCAGACTGCGCCAAACCACGCCAGCGATATTGCGACACCACGGCCGCGCTGCCCGATAGGGTCAAATCCCCCGGCACATCGGTTTCATCCGCCAAAGCCGGTGTGGCCAAGAGCAGGGCAGAAACTACAAGCAGGCAGCGTAGTGGCGGAAACATTATAGATCCTTAGAAGGCTGGCCCAGAAAGGCCAACCACTACCGTTTATTTATCAAGTGCGCAGCCCCTGCGGAAGCGTTGCCTGCCTGCAAAGCAGCGACTATAGGCACGGGCAAGCCAGTTCTGGCACAGGCAAAACCGCGCGGGGGCCACCCAAGGTCCTTGCAAGCAGGAGCGTTTCATGAAGATTGCAATGGTCGGGTCAGGCTATGTTGGTCTGGTTTCGGGAGCCTGCTTTGCCGATTTTGGTCACGATGTGGTTTGCATTGATAAAGACCCATCGAAGATCGCCCATCTGCTTGATGGGGTTATGCCAATCTTTGAACCGGGCCTTGCCGAACTGGTGAATGGCAATGTCAAAGCGGGCAGACTATCCTTCACCACCGATCTTGCCGCAGGGATCAAGGATGCTGCCGCAATCTTTATCGCGGTGGGCACCCCTTCGCGGCGCGGTGATGGCCATGCCGATCTGACCTATGTCTATGCCGTGGCCCAGGAAGTGGCCGATAATTTGGCAAGCGATGCGGTGATTGTCACCAAGTCCACCGTTCCGGTTGGCACGGGTGATGAAGTGGAACGGATCATTGCCGCCGCCCAGCCAGCCGTGCGCTTTGCCGTGGCATCCAACCCCGAATTCCTGCGCGAAGGCGCGGCAATTGGCGATTTTAAGCGGCCAGACCGCATTGTGATCGGCACCGAGGATGATTGGGCGCGTGAGGTGATGAACGAGGTCTATCGCCCCTTGTTCCTCAACCGCTCCCCCATCCTGTTCACCAGCCGCCGCAGCGCCGAAGTGATCAAATATGCCGCCAATGCCTTTTTGGCGACCAAGATCACCTTCATCAACGAAATCGCCGATCTTTGCGAAAAGGTGGATGCCGATGTGCAGGATGTCAGCCGCGGGATCGGCATGGACAACCGCATTGGCGCCAAGTTCCTGCATGCTGGCCCCGGCTATGGCGGATCGTGCTTTCCTAAAGATACCTTGGCGCTGCTGAAAACCGCTGAGGACTATGACAGCCCGCTGCGGATTGTGGAATCGGTGGTCAAGGTAAACGACGGACGCAAGCGCGCCATGGGCCGCAAGGTGATTGATGCCCTGGGCGGTGCAGACGCCGCGCGCGGCAAAAAGGTGGCGCTGCTGGGTCTAACGTTCAAACCCAACACCGATGATATGCGCGATGCCCCCTCTATCGCCATCGCCCAGACACTGGCCGATGCCGGGGTGGAAATCGCCGCCTATGATCCTGAAGGCATGGAACTGGCGCAGCCCCTGATGCCCACGGTTACCATGACGGACAGCCCCTATGAAGCGATCCAAGGCGCGGATGCCCTTGCCATTGTTACCGAATGGGATGCCTTCCGCGCGCTCGATTTCAGCCGCATCAAGGGTCTGATGAACGCCCCAGTGCTGGTGGATCTGCGCAATATTTACGAAGCCGCCGATCTGCGCGCCATGGGCTTTGCCTATAGCTCTATTGGGCGGCGCTAAGCGGGTTCAGAAAATGCCAGGGGGCCTGTAAGCCGGGTTCTGTAGCGCGGACGGTATCCCACAAGAGACCGTATCCGCGCTGGCAGCCATTCCTCTAGGCGTTATGTTGCCATAACGCTCAAGCAACCAACCCGGGTGGCATGGGCTTGAAACGAACCCGTCCCGAAGGACACGCCACCCCTATTCGGTCTTGCTCCGGGTGGGGTTTACCATGCCGCTCCTGTTACCAGGCGCGCGGTGCGCTCTTACCGCACCCTTTCACCCTTACCTGAGGCGACCGGGCCGAAACCCTGCCGCGCCATCGGCGGTTTGCTCTCTGTGGCACTATCCCTAGACTTGCGTCCGGCGGGTGTTACCCGCCACCCTTGTTTCGTGGAGCCCGGACTTTCCTCGGCATTGGTAACCCAATGACGCGGCTGCCCGGCCCCCTGGCGTCTTGTGCATAGCAGGCCCGCTTGGTCTGGCAAGCGCTCCTAAAGTGCCCGCCCGCTATCGCGGTCCATCAAGAGCGCGAACAACAGGGCGCTGATCTCGCCATCCACTTCGCCAGTAATCTGCTCTGGCCGCCAGCGTCGTTCAAAGGCGCGCACCGCGGCGCGGCCATCGGTGATGTCATAACCAAAGCGTTCCAGCGCCAGATAAAAAGCGCCATCATTGGCAAAGACCTGTCGCAAGGCCGCCTTGGGTCGCGGCAAGGCCAGCCGCAGACTTGCCAAGCGATCCCATGGGAACAGCTCCCCCGGATCATCCTTGCGCGCCGGGGCAATATCGGAATGGCCAACAATATTGGCGCGCGGGATATGGTGGCGTTTCACCAGATCGGCCAGCAAGGGCAGCAGGGCATCAATCTGCGCTTCAGGAAAAGGGCGATAGCCCCATTCGTGGCCGGGATTGGCCAATTCGATGCCAATGCTGGCCGAATTCACATCGGTTTCCCCCCGCCAAAACGACCGCCCAGCATGCCAAGCGCGCTTGTCCTCATCAACCAACTGGGTAACCGTGCCGTCTTCATCGATCAGATAGTGAGCAGACACTTCGGCGCTGGGATCGCACAAGCGGTCAAGCGCTTCCTGCGCACTGGGCATACCAGTATAGTGCAGAACCACCATTGAAATTGGCAGCTTGCGCGCATTCCAATTCGGGGATTCCACCCGCTTATGCACCAGCCAATCGCGCATACCCTCGGCCATGCCGCTAACGAACCGGCAAAACGGCGCCCATCACCAGCGCCTCATCCGAAAGGGCAGATTGCAGGCTGCCGCCCAGCGCCGTAATCATATGGCGAACCAAGGCGGCCACCGCCACCCTGCTGGTTAAGGCATCATCGGGCAAGCTACCGTCCAGTGCCTGCGCTGTGGCGGGATCAAAGGCGATCTTGGCTCCACTGGCGCGCACGACAATCTCGCAAACCCCATCGCGTTGTTCTGCGCCGATATCCAGCGCGCCGCCCCGCACCAGCGCCTCAATCCCGATCAAGGCCATATTAAGCAAGACTTTAACCGCTGGCTTGGGCAGAGTGGCCCCGCCCAGCGCCCAATTCACTGTGATGCGGCCGGTATTGCCCGCCAAGGCATCGATCAGGCCGCGCGGGTCCTCAATCGAAACGGCATCGGCAAAGCCATCGGCCGCGCCAAAGGCCAAGCGAAAGAACTTTAGCTTGTCCGCGCTGGCCTTGGCGCTTTGCTCAAGCAATTCAACGATCCGCGCCCGCATGGCATCGTCATGCTCTTCCGCCAGAAGCTCAAGCCCATTTGCCATGGCCCCAACGGGACTTAGCAGATCGTGGCACAGCCGCGAGCAGAGCAGAGGGGCAAGATCAATTGAGGCAAGGGACATCAAGGCACTTTCTGTAACTGCCCTTCCCTTAGCCCTGCGCGGCTGGGGTGGGAAGCGCCTGCGTGCTTAAACAATTTCGTGGCAGGTTACCGCCACAAATCCTTCAGGCCTATCCCGCCAAAAGGTAACCTGACCTGCCGCTACACTCGCCCAAATGCGGCCATCGCCGCTGGCCATGGCGCGGTCGGTTGCCGAAGGTGCCGCGGCGCCAGAGGGGTGGGAATGCCAATAGCCGATCACCTGCGGCCCGCCTCCGCGCGCGGCGCGGTGGGCAGCGATCAGGGCGGCGGGATCAATTTCAAAATGGCGCAAGGGATCAGCCGCCACATTGGCGCAGACCACCGCCTGCCGGATGCCGTGGTGATCGCCCAACAGCAGGCCGCAGGCCTCCGCCGGGGCCGCTTTTGCCGCTTCTTTTTGCACTGTGGCCAATGCGCCACTTGTCACGCCGATCTCCATGCCCATGTACTTAGCAATGAACAGGGGAGAAAACATCATCGAAGGCGTGATCGCCACAGATGGCGAGCGGCTGGACAAGGCGCTTGCCTCTGTCAGCGATCTGTCGCGTGAACGGGTCAAAGCCCTGATGAGCGAGGGATTGGTGGAACTGGCCGGCAAGGTCGTGACCCAAGCGTCATTCAAACCGGCGGCAGGCACCCCTTTTATCATCCGTGTGCCCGAAACCACCGCCTCTGAAGCCGTGGCGCAGGATATTCCGCTGACCATTGTTTACGAAGATGAATTTCTGATCGTGATTGATAAGCCCGCCGGGCTGGTGGTTCACCCGGCAGCGGGCAATCTTGATGGCACCCTGGTGAATGCGCTGCTGCACCACTGTGCGGGGCAATTATCGGGAATCGGCGGCGTGGCGCGGCCGGGGATTGTCCACCGTATTGATAAAGACACCTCTGGTCTGCTGGTTGTTGCCAAGACCGATGCCGCGCACGAAGGGCTGGCCCGACAATTTGCCGACCATTCGATTGAACGCGCCTATTTTGCCGTGGTTAGCGGCCATCCTCTGCCCACCGCTGGCACAGTGGATGGGGCGATTGCCCGATCAACAGTTGATCGCAAGAAGATGGCGATTGTTGGCGAAGGCCGCCGCAGCCCCAGCCGGGGCAAGCACGCGGTTACCCATTACAAAACTGTTGAGCGTCTGCCCCATGCCGCTTTGGTCGAATGCCGTTTGGAAACGGGGCGTACCCATCAGGTACGCGTTCATATGGCGTCAATCGGCCATGGGTTAGTCGGCGATCCGGTTTATGGCCGTAGCTCCTCGACCTTGCGCCCCGTGCTGACGCGAATCGGATTTAGTCGCCAAGCCCTGCACGCTGCCGTGTTGGGCTTTGTTCACCCGGTAACGGGGGCAGATTTACGCTTTACCAGTGCTCTGCCCGCCGATTTTGAGGAGCTGTTGGTCGAATTGAAGTGCCTATAAGACGAAAATTGCCTATATAACCACCTGTGGCTGCCACCGACGGATGCCTATTAAGGGTCTGGCAAGGGTAAGCCGACAATGAAAGGACGGATGAAGCAAATGTCCGAACATGAAAGCAATCTTCCGGCTTCGCCGAATGCCGCGCCCACGCTGGGCGGCGAGGCTGGCCTTAACCGCTACTTGGCGGAAATCAGGAAGTTCCCGCTGCTAACGCCTGAGCAAGAATATATGCTCGCCAAGCGGTATCAGGAACACCAAGACCCCGATGCGGCCAAGCAATTGGTGACCAGCCATCTGCGGCTCGTGGCCAAAATCGCCATGGGCTATCGCGGCTATGGCCTGCCCGTGTCTGAGCTGATCTCTGAAGGCAATATTGGCCTGATGCAGGGGGTTAAAAAATTCGAGCCCGATCGCGGCTTCCGCCTCGCGACCTACGCGATGTGGTGGATCAAGGCCTCGATCCAAGAATTCATCCTGCGATCATGGAGCCTGGTCAAGATCGGCACCACCGCCGCGCAAAAGAAGCTGTTCTTCAACCTGCGCCGGATGAAAAAGAACTTGGATGCCTATGAAGATTCCGATCTTCACCCTGACGATGTAAAGTCCATCGCCACCACCTTGGGCGTTTCGGAAACCGAAGTCGTCAACATGAACCGCCGCATGATGATGGGCGGTGATGCCAGCCTTAATGTCTCGCTCAATGAAGAAGGCGAAGGGCAATGGCAGGATGTGCTGGCTGATGAAGGCCCGCTGCAAGATGAAACGGTCGCCGATGCTGAAGAGGCGGGCTATCGCCACATGCTGCTGGCCGAAGCGCTGGGTTCGCTGAATGAACGCGAACGCCATATCCTGACCGAACGCCGCCTGATCGAAGAGCCGAAAACGCTGGAAGAGCTATCACAGCAATACAGTGTCAGCCGCGAACGCGTCCGCC
>JBEGLE010000062.1:0-2759 GCA_041183725.1 Pseudomonadota bacterium
CCCGATCAGCAATCGCACGCAGGGCAGCGATGCGGCTAGCCAGCACCCCGCCCGTATCGAACGCCGCAAGCTTTTCGATCGCGGCATCAAACGGCCCGATCGCGCCGAGCAGCGGCAAATAAGCCTCACCGCCAGCGGCAACCAAGCCACCCGCATCTTTGGCATCCAATTCGCGCCGCACAGCAGCAGTGGTTTGCCCATCCAACGGCAGCGCCTTGGCCGCCAAAGTATCAACCAGATCAGGCAGGGTGAAATCGACCGAAATTCCCTGCGCACCCGCAGCTTTCAGCGCCTCAATCGCCATGGCGACCAATTCGCTGGCGGCAGCCACGCTGTCTGATCCAATCAGTTCCGCACCCAATTGCAGGCGTTCACGCGCCGGATCAAGGCCATCGCCCTTGATCGTCAGCACTTGGCCAGCATAGCATAACCGCAAGGGACGCGCAGCGTGGGCCAGACTGGTGGCGGCTATGCGGCCAACCTGCACGGTCATATCGCTGCGCAACGCCAAAGTGCGCAAAGACACCGGATCGACAAAGCGGAACATCCGCCGCGGCTGCACCCCGGCCATGCGGCTGGCCATCGACTTTTCAAATTCGATGCCGGGCGGCTGCACCCGATCATAGCCATGGCCATCCAGCACATCCAGCACCGCACGGGTAACACGGCCGGCCACCGCCGCAGAGGCAGGTAGACGGTCTTCTAGCCCTTCGGGCAACAGGTCGCGATCGGTATCCATAGCCGGGCCTTTAGCCTGATGTTGCGCGGGTGTCGAACCTCAGTGTGCACTGTGGGCGCAACACCCGCCCCGTTTGATCAGAACGCCAAGGCCGTGATGGTCTTCACACCTGGCAGCTTCTTGGCTTCTTCCAGCACCGCTTGTGGAACTGGGTTATCCAGCGACAACAATAGCACGGCTTCACCGCCCGCTTCGCGGCGGCCAAGGTGGAAGGTGCCGATGTTGATCTGGTTGGCGCCCAGCAGGGTGCCGATCCGGCCGATGAAGCCGGGGGCATCTTCGTTGACGATATAAAGCATATCACCCGACAGTTCCGCTTCGATGCCGATACCAAAGATTTCGACCAAGCGCGGCTGATCAGCGCCGAACAGTGTACCCGCGACCGAGCGATCGCCCTGCGCCGTGGCCACCGTGACGCGCACCAGTGTGTGGTAAACGCCTTCACGATCATGGCGCACTTCGCGCACATCAAGCCCACGTTCCTTTGCCATGAAGGGGGCGTTGACCATATTCACCGTATCGGAATAACGGCGCATCAGCCCTGCCAGCACCGCGCCGGTGATCGGCTTGATATTGAGCTGAGCCGCCGCGCCTTCAACCTCGATGGAAATCTGCTTAAGATCGCCGTGCGAAAGCTGGCCAACTAAGCTGCCAAGGCTTTCCGCCAGCGCCATATAGGGCTTGAGCTTTGGCGCTTCCTCAGCCGAAAGCGAAGGCATATTGAGCGCATTGGTAACGCCGCCATTGACCAAGAAATCAGCCATCTGCTCGGCCACTTGCAAGGCGACATTCACCTGGGCTTCAGTGGTCGAAGCGCCAAGGTGCGGGGTGCAGATGAAGTTCGGCGTGCCGAACAGCGGGCTTTCCTTGGCTGGTTCGGTAACGAACACATCCAGCGCCGCGCCAGCGACATGGCCGGAATCGAGTCCTTCCTTGAGCGCCGCTTCATCAACCAACCCGCCACGGGCGCAGTTAATGATCCGCACGCCCTTCTTGGTCTTGGCCAAGTTTTCCTTGCTCAGGATATTGCGAGTCTGGTCGGTCAGCGGGGTATGCAAGGTGATGAAGTCTGCCTTCGCCAGCAGAGTATCGAGATCAGCCTTTTCCACGCCCATTTCCACGGCGCGTTCGACGGTCAGGAATGGATCGAAAGCGACAACCTTCATCTTAAGACCCAAAGCACGACTGGCGACGATGGAGCCGATATTACCCGCACCGATCAGACCCAAAGTCTTGCCGGTCACTTCCACGCCCATAAAGCCGTTCTTGGGCCACAGACCCGCCTGGGTTTGGGCATTGGCTTCTGGCAGTTGGCGGGCCAGAGCAAACATAAGCGCGATGGCGTGTTCCGCCGTGGTGATCGAATTGCCGAACGGGGTGTTCATCACCACCACGCCCTGTGCCGAGGCAGCCGGAATATCGACATTGTCGACACCAATACCGGCGCGGCCAATCACCTTCAGGTTTGGCGCGGCGGCAAGAATTTCCTTGGTAACGCGGGTTGAACTGCGGATGGCGAGGCCATCATAGTCACCAATGCGGGCGATCAACTGTTCTGGCGTTTCACCGGTGATAACATCCACATCGCAGCCGCGTTCAGCAAAAATCTTGGCGGCATTGGGGTCCATCTTATCGGAAATAAGTACGCGGGGCTTGGTCATGGGAAAGCTCCCTTTCTGTGATCGTGTGAGGATAGAGGGCGAGCGCACCGCGCCCGCCCAGAAATATCAGGCCTTGGTGGTGGCGTAGGCCCAGTCAAGCCAAGGGCCAAGCGCCTCAATATCGGCGGTATCAACCGTGGCGCCGCACCAGATCCGCAGACCCGGAGGGGCATCGCGGTAACCGGCGATGTCATAGGCCGCGCCTTCCTTTTCCAGCAGTCCGGCGAAGGCCTTGATAAAGGCTTCGTCGGCGCCTTCGACGGTGAGGCAGACCGAGGTCTTGGAGCGGGTGCCGTGATCGATGGCCAGATGGCCCAGCCAATCACGCTCAGCCACGATCTTGGCCAGCGCGTCCGAAT
>JBEGLE010000063.1:0-4874 GCA_041183725.1 Pseudomonadota bacterium
CCCTTTCGTGGATCAATGGCACCAAAATCAGTGATGTCGCGGCGCTAAAGGCAGCGGGGCAGGATTTGCCGGCGATTGCCGCGCGTGTGGTGCTGGCGTTTCTGACCCAAGCGATAAGCGCGGGTTTCTTTCATGCCGATATGCACCAGGGTAACCTGTTTGTTGAGGCCGATGGCACGGTGACCGCGATTGATTTCGGCATCATGGGCCGGATTGATCGGCGGGCTCGGCTTTGGCTGGCAGAAATTTTGTACGGACTGACCACCGGCAATTACCGCCGTGTCGCCGAAATTCATTTCGAGGCGCAATATGTGCCTGCGCACCATTCGATTGACGAATTCGCCACGGCCTTGCGCGCTGTGGGAGAACCGATGCGCGGCAAAGCGGTGTCCGAACTCTCGGTTGGCCAGATGCTGGACGGCTTGTTCGCCATCACCCGCGATTTCAATATGGCGGTTCAGCCACACCTTCTGCTGCTGCAAAAGACCATGGTCATGGTCGAAGGGCTGGCGACATCGCTCGATCCTTCGATCAATATGTGGGATGTTTCCGGTCCCTTTGTCGCGGCCTGGCTGCGGGATGAACTGGGACCAGAGGCCAAGATCGCGGATCGTCTGCGCACAGATCTGGATACGCTGCTGAAGCTGCCTGATTTGGTGCGGCGCATTGAGGAGCGTTTTCCGGCCAAGGGCGGGGCGCCCCAACAGCCGCCTCTGCCCGAAATTGATTTGCTGTGGCATAGCAAGCCTTCTGCAGGACGGTGGCTGGGGTATGTCGCCACGCTTCTGGCTGGCGCAGCTTTGGCTTGGGTTAGCCTGCAGTGGGGCTGGTTGGGGTGAGTAGGGCTGGACGATGAGCGGACCGCGCATTCTTCTGATCGTTGGGGGCGGGATTGCCGCCTATAAGGCCTGCGAATTGGTGCGCCTGATCCGCAAGAACGGCGGATCGGTGAACTGTGTGATGACCGAAGGTGGATCGCATTTTGTCACGGCCATGACCCTTGCGGCACTTTCGGAAAATCCGGTGCATACTACCCTGTGGGACCTGAAGAACGAGGTCGAGATGGGTCACATTCGTCTGAGCCGCGAGGCAGACCTGATCGTGGCATGCCCGGCAACGGCCGATCTGATGGCGCGGATGGCGGCTGGTATTGCTGACGATCTGGCCACTACCCTGCTGCTGGCCACCGACAAGCCGGTGATGGTGGTCCCTGCGATGAATGTGCGTATGTGGCAGCACGCCGCCACCCAGCGTAATGTGCAAACCTTGCGCGATTCTGGCTGCTTGGTGCTCGATCCGGATGAAGGGGAAATGGCCTGCGGCGAATATGGCCCCGGCCGATTGCCCGATCCCGAAGCGATCTGGGCACAGATTGCGGCGCGTCTCAGCCCGCAAGGGCCACTCAGCGGCCAGCACGTGCTGGTTACCGCTGGGCCAACCCATGAACCGATCGATCCGGTACGCTATATTGCCAACCGATCATCGGGCAAGCAGGGCTTTGCCATTGCCGCAGCGGCTGCGCGGCTGGGGGCACGGGTTACTTTGGTTTCTGGGCCAGTTAATCTGGCTACCCCGGCCGGGGTTGATCGGCGGGATGTTGAGACTGCGCAGCAAATGGCCGATGCCGTGGCCGAAGCCCTGCCGGCCGATTGCGCAATCATGGTCGCGGCAGTGGCCGATTGGCGGACCAAAGCTGTGGCGCCCAGCAAAATGAAAAAGCGCGGCGCAGATCTGCCGGTTTTAAGCCTGACCGAAAACCCGGATATTCTCGCCACCGTCGCGGCTGGAGCAAGCCGCCCACGTTTGTTGGTGGGCTTTGCCGCTGAAACCGATGACGTTCTGGCGCATGCCAGCGAAAAGCGCCTGCGCAAGGGCGCTGATTGGATCGTGGCCAATGATGTTTCCACCGATGTCATGGGCGGCGAGATGAATCAGGTGCATATTGTCAGCCCGCACGGTGTTGAATCGCTTGCCTTGCTGCCAAAGAGCGCTGTTGCCATGGCCATCATGGAAAGGATTGCTGATGCCCTTAAGCCCAACAAAGGCTGATCCGGTCCCCGTACTGGTCAAGCGCCTTCCCCATAGCGAGGGCTTGGCTCTGCCAGCCTATGCCACGGCCGGTGCCGCGGGGATGGATGTGCTGGCAGCCGAAGATGTGACACTGGATCCCGGCGCGCGCCATGCGGTTGCCACCGGGCTTGCTATGGCCATCCCGCATGGCTTTGAAATTCAGGTCCGCCCGCGCTCTGGACTAGCGTTGAAGCACGGGGTTACGGTTCCCAATACCCCCGGTACGATCGATTCCGATTATCGCGGTGAATTGAAGATCATCATGATCAATCTGGGGGCAGAGCCTTTCGCCATTCGTCGAGGGGACCGGGTGGCGCAATTGGTGCTGGCCCCCGTGGTTCAGGCCGGCTGGCTTGAGGTTGATGAACTCGATGAAACCGCACGCGGGGAAGGTGGGTTTGGATCGACAGGTGGGGTCGCGGCTCTCGGTAACTGATAGTTAAGGTGTATCAAACCTACCTTCCCCGTGCCAGGCGCACATTGATCACTGTCTCCATCATGGGGGCGGCGATCATGAATCAGGTGGATACGACCATCGCCAATGTTGCCTTGCCGCATATGCAGGGCACAACATCCTCATCACGCGAACAAATTAGCTGGGTTCTGACCAGTTATATCATTGCTATGGCTATCGCCACGCCTCTCTCTGGTTGGTTGGCAGAGCGCTATGGCCGGCGGCGATTGTTGCTGACCTCGGTTGTAGGTTTCACTATTGTTTCTGGTTTGTGCGGCATATCGGTGCGGCTTGAGGAACTGATCCTCTTTCGCTTTTTTCAAGGCCTGTTTGGGGCTGCATTAATCCCGATCACCCAAGTGATTCTGATGGACCTTAATCCTCCCGAGGAACGGGGACGATCTATGGCTATATTCAGCCTAGGATTCATTTTGGGTCCTTTGATTGGCCCCTTGCTCGGTGGCTGGCTGACCGAGACCTATTCATGGCACTGGGTGTTCCTGATTAATCTGCCGGTTGGTGCATTGGCTTTCTTGGGCATTTCAACCTTTTTACCTGAAATGCGCGATCCCGATCCGCGACCATTTGATCTTTTCGGCTTTGGACTTTTGGCTTTGGCTATTGGCAGCTTTCAGTTGATGCTGGATCGTGGGCAGACGCTTGATTGGTTTGATTCTACAGAAATTATAGCAGAGGCCGGCCTGGCCTTTGTCGCACTATTTATGTTTCTGGTTCATGCCGCAACCACCGAACATCCTTTTGTCCGGCTCAAGATTTTTGCCGATCGCAACTTTACTGTCAGCGTCGGGCTCGGATTTGTTGTTGGGGTGGTGATGTTTGGCACCATGTCCTTGCTACCGCCGATGTTGGCGGGCTTGTTCGGTCAGCCAATCTTCGATGTTGGCATCGTTATGGCTCCGCGCGGTATCGGCACCTTTTTTGCGACCTTTATTGTTGGCCGCATGATGGGCAAAGCTGATGTCAGGTTTATTGCCTTTTTTGGCCTTTTTGCTTGCGGCCTTTCAACCCTTGCTCTGTCGGGTATCAGTTTGCAGTCAGATATGGCTATGATCATGGTCGCCGGGTTTATTAATGGCTTTGCCATGAGCTTTGTCTTCGTGCCGCTTTCCATGACTACCTTCGCCTCACTTGAGCGGCGCTATTATAATGAAGCCTCGGCGATATCGATGCTGTTTCGCTATGTGGGTTCTGCTGCCGGGATTTCGGCAGTGCAGTTCATGACCACCCGAAACGCGGCAACCGTGCAGTCACGGCTGACCGAAGGCTTGCGCCCCGACAGCCCTATTATCGGCTTTGCTTTGCCCGATCTAGATTTTGCCTCGGTTGAAGGGGCTGCTCGCATGGTGTTTGTGTCGGTACGCCAAGCGATGATGGTCGCTTATGTCGATACCTTCTGGATGCTGTTCGTGCTGAGCATGGTGGCTGCACCTTTTGCTTTCATCATCAGGATGCCAAAGCTAGCCTCAGTTTCAGAAGACGACAAACTCCTGGTTCACGCTGAATAGCCGCTATTTGCGCGGCTTTTCCGGGGCTACGGTAATCCGCACCGTTTCACCGTTATGGCCCGTGAAATCGGTAAACATGGCTTCCACCAGATTGGGCACCAGATATTGCAAGCGGTTAGAGGTAGAGGCGGCCTCGGCCTTGCCTTCAAACAGGCGCTTGCCATCTTCTTTGCGGTCAATTTTCAGGCTAACGCCGCTGGTATAGATGGTGGAGACATCAACATTGCTGGTAAACCAAGGATCGTACCAGCCATAGCCCCATCCGCCATGCGGGCCAAAGCGATAAGGGCGGCCCCACGGGCTGGCATACCCATAGCTATAACCAAACCATGGGTTCCATAACGGGTCTGTCCGAAAACCATTAGATGTGACCTGCTGGTGTCCCTTATCAACGCCATAGTCAAACCGAACGATCAATTGCGCCTGCGCTGGATCGGATGTCTTGGTATAGCCAAGCTTAGTCATTTGGGTGTCAACCAGATGGGCATATTGGCTAAACTCAAGACCACCAGCCAGTGCCGGATCATCGGCTAGCACAGCAAAGCTTTGCCCGGCGGGAGCGGGCAGTTCGGCCTGAAAGCGTTTTACATTGGCGCTGAAAGTGCTGGTGCAAGCGGACAATGCCAGCAGGGCAACTGGCGCTGCCGCCAGCATGAAGCGGGATCCAATCGTACTTGCCATCATCATTTCCCATTTTCAGAAGCACTGAGCCAGCCACTGTCTATTTACACTCTGGCTTAAGTCACACTCGCTGAACAGGGGTTGAATGCAATTCCACCTTCAGGAGGGGGTGTGAGTGCATTGTCAGATCGCATATGTGAGTC
>JBEGLE010000064.1:0-5736 GCA_041183725.1 Pseudomonadota bacterium
CCTCATGCGTGCCGGGCGACACAACCGAAACCATTGCCAGCACTTGCGGCTGCCCGTTTCCCGGCACTGAAGTGATCATCGTCGGGCCCAGCGGCACCGAACTTCCGCACGGCGAAGCTGGCGAAATTTGGGTGCGCGGCCAAGGGGTCATGCTGGGCTACCTTGATGATCCAGAGGCGACCGAAAAAGCCATTGATGCCGCAGGCTGGCTGCATACCGGTGACGTGGGAACAAAGGACGCGCGCGGATATATTCGCATCACCGACCGCCTGAAAGACATGTATATTTCTGGCGGGTTCAACGTCTATCCCGCCGAAATTGAAAAGCTGCTGGCGCGCCATCCGGCCATTGCCATGGCCGCCGTGATTGGCGTGCCCGATGCGCGCATGGGCGAAGTGGGCAAGGCCTTTGTGGTGCCGCGCCCGGGAATGCTGCCTGATGCCGCCGAGCTTACCCAATGGGCACGCGACAATATGGCGAATTACAAAGTTCCACGCAGCTTTGTTATGCTCGCTGACCTGCCACGCAACGCGGCTGGCAAGGTGATGAAATCACAACTGCAAAACGGCTAGAGGGGCATTTACGCCCCATGCTTGCCGATTAATCTGCCAAAGCCTGACACACTTCGAACGCGCCGCGCATCGCGCCCTCAATATACCCGACCCCATTGGCATCGCCGATAGCCGTAACCGCGAAACCAGCCGCGCGCAGGCTATCGGCCAGAGACAAGTCGCCTGCCGCGCCCTTGGCAACGATAACCGTATCGGCGGGAATTGAATGTTCCTGCGCGTCTTTGTCGGTGAAGCTGACCACATCTTTGCCAATGGCAATATCGCCTACTCCGCCAAGCAGGGTAACACCGTGTTCGGCCAATTCGGACAAAATGCGCATGCGGCGGACGAGGGTAAGTCCTTTGCCCAAGCGCGGTGCTTCTTCGATGACTGTCACTTTACGGCCGCGTTCGGCTAGAAATTCGGCCAGTTCGATACCAACCAGCTCACCACCAATAATCGTGACCCGATCACCCAGCGGCATCCATGCGTGGGTTGCCTTGCGCACCAAAGAGAGATTGGCCGTAGCCCCGGTTATGGCACCGACCTTGGTGGCAATCCGGGTGAACAGGCTGGTTTTTTTCTTGAGCGCATCAGTCGCCTCGCCGAACATCAGGTTGCGCATGTCATCGCCCGAAAACACGTGAGGCAGGCCATTGCCGGGGATGTCAGGCATGCTGCGTTGTGCACCGGTGGCAACGATGACATGGTCTGGCTTCAGTTCGGTCAGCAGTGCCGTAGAGGCCTCGGTATTGAGGCGCAGGTCGGCGCCAGATTCCTCAACTTCCTGCACCAGCCAGTTCAGAAGCCGCTCGTTGGGTTCATAGGCGAGCCCCGCGAAGCGCACAGTGCCGCCCAGCTGGACCGAGCGTTCAATCAATGTAACGCGGTGGCCCTTGGCACGCAAACGGCGGGTTGCCTCCATCCCGCCGGGACCGCCGCCGATCACTACAACATGGCCCGCCTGAGCCGTCTGCAGCTTTCGCTCGAATTCCCTGCCCAGTTCTGGATTAACTGCGCAGCGCGCCGGTTCGCCCATATAGATCGCGCTGACACAAGTGTAGCAGTAGACGCAAGGGCGGACCTTATCGTCATCGCCCACGGCGACCTTGTTGGGTAGCGCCGGGTCAGCAAGCAACTTGCGGCCCATGGCGATGAAATCGGAACCACCGCCAGCAATAGTCCGCTCGGCGCTTTCGAGCTCGATCCGACCAAGACCGATCACCGGTATGTTTACCGCCTTCCTAACAGCCGCAGCCGCCGGGAGGTTCCAGTCTTCATTGTGCGGAATGTTCGATTCAGAATGCAGCTTGCCGACGCCGGTATTGTGCGCTGCCGTCGCCACGATGGCATCAGCACCAGCGGCTTCGACCATCTGGGAATGGGCGATTGCATCTTCGATGGTGAGGCCGCCCTCTTTGCCGACTTCTCGCGTGTCGAGCTTGATCCAGACGGGGTAGTCGCGTCCAACTTCACGGCGGATCGCCGCGATAACCTCCAGCGCCAGCCGCATCCGGTTTTCCCGGCTGCCGCCGTAACCGTCAGTCCGGCTGTTGATGGTGGGTGAGATGAAGGACGACAGCAGATAACCGTGGCCCGCGTGAATCTCCACGCCGTCAAAACCGGCTTCTTTTGCCCGGCGCGCGCCTTGGGCGAACTGTTCGACCGCAAGATCGATGTCAGCCTGTTCGATAACCTTGATCTCAGGCGGCTTCATCCCAGCCATCCCGGCCAGCTCTTCCATCAGGAAGAAGTCGGTGAAATTGCCTCTAGCCTGCGTTGGAATCGATGGAGCCCACAGAGCGTGCCCCCAGCGCTGATAGGAGTAGCCGGCAACCAGCCCGCCGTGATGCAACTGCGCCGCGATCTTTCCGCCAGCGGCGTGGACCCGGTCACACAACCGCTTTAAGCCCGGAATGAACCGGTCATCCGAAATCGCCGTCTGCTGCATCGCCACGGCCCCTACCGGCCAGGCGACGCCAGTGACACCCGATATAATCAGCCCGACACCGCCCCTTGCCTGCTCTTCATGATAGGCGATGATCCTTTCGCCCACCGTACCATCGTCTTCCGACAGGCTGACGCCCATGGCCGAGACGATCATGCGGTTCTTCAGTTCAAGCGTGCCGATGCGGCCCGGAGACAACAGATGGGGAAAACGGTTTGAAGTCATGCCAGATCCTGACTGAAAGAGCGGAAAGTCAGAAACGCGCGATTACCGTGTCGGCAAAATGCTTAAGCGCGTCCATCTTTTCACCCAGAGGCTGGCTATCTTCTTCAACAGCATAAAGATTGCGGAAAGCGACGGGCATATCGGTCACACCAAGATCCGCCAGACGTTTAATCGTATCGGGCGAGAAATCGCCCATAGCCGTTGCGAAAATGCGGAACGGCTTATCACTGGTTCCCGCTGCAGCACGAGCGGCATTAATCTTGGCAATGGGTTCTGCCAATTCATCCGGCCCACCGCCGGCAAACATAAAGCCATCATAATGGGCAGCACGGCTGAACGCGGCATCAGAATGGCCGCCGATCAAAATAGGCAGCGGCTTTCCGGGCACAGGATTGAGCTTTACCGGCGCGATATCATAAAATTCGCCGTGGAATTCGAAATAACCGCCAGCGCAAAGACCACGCACGATGGTGAGGCATTCGTCAAAACGCTTGCCGCGCCGCGCATAGTCTACGCCCATAACGGCATAGTCTTCCGGCCAGACTGACAAGCCAACCCCAAGGTTAAAGCGATCGCCAGTGATCGCGGCCACCGAGGCTGCCAATTTGGCTGAATAGAGCGGCGGCCGAACCGGCAGTTTGACCACATTGGTGGTCAGTTCCAGTTTGGTGGTCACGGCGCCGATTGCTGTGGCCAGAATGAAGCTCTCAACAAAGGGCTTATTTTCAAGAAACTCGCGGCCACCATCATCCGTGTAGCTATAGGCCGTGTCGGAAGCCTTGGGATACATAAGGCTATCAGGCATGGTAAACCCAGCAAAACCATGCTCTTCGGCGGCCCGTGCCAAAGGCAGATAATTAGCCACTGCCGTCATAGCTTCGGCGTAATGAAACCGCATGATAGTGCTCTCCCTAGTCTCGGCTTCTAACCAAGATAATTTCGCTTGTCATTGCGTAGCGAATCATCGAGGTTATTACGCTAATTGTGTTTTAAAAGCCAATCTATCCCATAAATAGAGCAAGATTGGCGCATATCGGCAAGCGAAACACGAAATTGCCATGCACCAGGAGAGGGTGATTGCGAAAATGAGTGATTCGGTTTGGAAAGGCGCGGGCCATGGGCTGCGCTATGCCATCATTGGTGCTGGGATGTCCGGTATTCTGGCTGCGATCAAATTGCTGGAACGCGGCGAGACGAATTTCACGGTTTTTGAAAAAACAGCAGACCTTGGGGGAACATGGCGCGATAACCGCTATCCGGGGCTTACTTGCGATACGCCCTCGCACGCCTATAGCTATAGTTTCGCCCTCAATCCGCAATGGCACTCGTATTATGCCCGCGGTCCCGAAATTCATGCTTACTTTCGAAGAGTGGCAACGGAACGCGGAATAGTCCCCTTCATCCGGTATAACAGCGAAGTTCAGGCCTGCCGCTATGATGCGGCGTCACGCGCTTGGGCAATCGAGGTTGCCGATGGCGGACACTGCGAAGCCGATGTCGTCATCGCGGCGTCTGGCGTGCTTCATCATCCCCATATTCCCGATTTGCCGGGGCTGGAAAGCTTTGCTGGCAAGGCTTTCCATTCTGCCCGCTGGGATGACAGCGCCGAGCTGGACGGAACCCGTGTCGGCGTGATCGGCTGCGGTTCAACAGGCGTCCAGATCATCAATGCCCTCAGCGATCGCGCGAAAAGGCTTATTCATTTTCAGCGCTCGCCGCAGTGGATCATGCCCGTGCCCCAGTTCGACTATACAGCCGAGCAAAAAGAGGCATTCACGCAAGATCCAGCGCAGATAGACGCGATCCGTCATGATCCGATTTATTGGGACGCGATTTATCGTTTCACGGACGGCGTAACCGATCTCAACAGCCCTCAGATCGCCGAGATAGAGACTATCTGCCGCGAGAATCTGGAAAAAAGCGTTACCGATCCCGTGCTGCGCGAAAAGCTGCGCCCCAAATATCGGGCGGCCTGCAAGCGGCTGATCTATTCCTGGGAATACTATGATTGCGTTCAGCGACCAGCCGTTTTTGTCGAAACCGGCGGCATAGAGCAGATCGAACCCACAGGTGTGCGCATGCAAGATGGCACCCTGCACGCGCTGGACGTTCTGGTGCTAGCGACCGGCTTTCATGCGGATCAATTTATTCGGCCAACCGTCGTTACCGGACGCAATGGCCGTCTGCTTGATGATGTCTGGGCGATCCGCCCGACCGCGCATTACGCAGTTGCCCTGCCCGAATTTCCCAACTTCTTCTTGCTCAATGGCCCGACCGGCCCAGTTGGCAATTTCCCTCTCATCGACATCGCCGAAATGCAATGGGACTATCTGGTCCAATTGCTCGAACCCATTCATCAAGGCCGCTTCCGCTCCGTCGAACCGACACTAGAAGCCTTTTCAGCCTATGAAGCGCGCCGTATTGCTGCCGCCAAGAACACGATATTCGGTTCGGGCTGCACAAGCTGGTATCTCGACAAAACCGGAGTTCCGGCAACCTGGCCGTGGTCCTATCAGGCCTTTGTCAAAGCTATGGCAAAGCCCATAGCCGAAGAGTTCCACTACAGCAGTTGATTGAGACGGAGAGAGTGAATGTCTGAACCCACGAGCCTCGAAGCGCGGATCGACCGCTTGGAATCGCTCGACCAGATACGCCAGTTGCCAGCGAAATATGCCCTGACATTGGATATGCGCGATATTGACGCGATGGTCAGTCTGTTCGAGCCCAATGTGCGTGTCGGCAAAGAGGCCAGCGGGCGCCAAGCCCTTAGAGCCTATATGGATCAAACCTTGCGCTCACCCTTCACCGGTACGTCGCACCATATCGGCGGACATATCATTGAATTTGATGATGCCGATCACGCCCATGGCATCGTCTATTCCAAAAACGAGCATGAGACGGGCGACGAATGGGTCATCATGCAGATGATGTATGTCGATCATTACATCCGCAGCGATGGGCCAGACGGTCGGCGGTGGTATTTCGCCCGCCGCTTGCCGCTGTACTGGTATG
>JBEGLE010000065.1:0-8072 GCA_041183725.1 Pseudomonadota bacterium
TGAAGCCCGCCGAAGGCCTGACCCTGAATGCGTCTTATGCCTATACCTACACCGACATTCCGTTGATCCCAGTAACCTATGCTGCTGCTGGTGTTTCGACGACTGTGGACCAAAAGTTCTACATCGTGTTCACGCCGCGCAATTCGGCCAGCGCTTCTGCTGATTACGAAATGGCGCTGGGTGGTAACGGGGCTGCGGTTAAGTTCCACTTCGATGGTAACTACTCGCAGTCAACACAGGCTTTTGACCAGTTCCCCACACACAATGACTCGTCGCTGATCTTCAACGCCCGTGTCGCCTTTGCTGACATCAAGCTGAGCGATGCTGGCCAGAAGCTGACCGTGGCCTTCTGGGGTCGTAACGTGTTTGACGAACAGCACGTGTTCCGCCGCGATCCTTCGAACAGCCTGCCTGCTGTGCAGACCACCAACGTTTATGTTGGCAGCATCAGCAACACGCTGGGTGACTACGGCAACTTCAACGCCCCACGCACCTTCGGTGTTGAAGCCACGATTAATTTCTAATCTGAATATCTAGGGTTTTTTGACCACCCTGACTGGGACGGGCGATCGCAAGATCGTCCGTCCTTTTTTGTGCGCTGGATAATCGGAAAAAAGGGGGCGGCTTGCGTTAAATCAGCCCTTTGCCCTTCAGCGAAACATGGCCATGCCGCCCGACAATAATGTGATCGTGAACAGCGACCCCCAACAATCTGCCTGCTTCGGCAATGCGGTTGGTGATCTGGATATCCGCCCGGCTGGGTTCGGGTGAGCCAGAAGGGTGGTTGTGGACCAGAATGACCGCCGCTGCGCCCAAATCCATTGCTCGGCGGATCACCTCACGCGGGTGGACAGATGCCTCGTCAAGCGAGCCTTCGGACAGGATTTCATCGGCGATCAGACAATTGCGGGCATTAAGATAAAGCACCCGCACCCGCTCTACATTCAGATGGGCCATGTCGATGTGCAAATAGTCCAGCAGGGCTTGCCATGATCCCAAGACAGGCTGATCACGCACAGCCTGACGCGCCAAGCGGCGGGTGGCCAAGGCCACAATCCGCAGGGCGGCGGCGCTGGTTTCGCCCATGCCGGGATGGTTGGCGAGCGTGCGCACATCGGCGTTAAGCACGCCGGCCAAAGAACCAAAACGATCCAGCAGCGTGCGGGCCAGCGGTTTGACATCGCGGCGCGGGATTGCGGTCATCAACAGATATTCGATCACTTCATGATCCGCGAGACCATCATCGCCGCCGGTGATCAAGCGGGCGCGCAACCGGGCGCGGTGGCCGGAATGATCGTGGCCGCCAATTTTCTTGCCATCGCTCTTATCAAACAGTTCGCCGTTGCTCACCGGTTCATGTCCTTGCAATCCGGTTCCTAGCATTGCCTTTCGGCGGACGATCCCGCAAGAGAATGTGGTAATGGCGGAAACACGCGGCGATAACCCGGATACGAGTGATCTGGATGATGGCGAACCCGCTGTAGGTCGCCGCCGCTTGCTGGTGCCCGGTATATTGGGCACAGCGGCGCTGATCGTCCTGTCAGGCCTGTGGCTGAGCCGCGATGCCTTGGTTGATAGTCTTGTGGCCTACCAACTGCGCCAATTGGGTCTGCGCGGCTCCTATCAGGTGGCATCGGCCGGTGTGTCAAAACAGGTGCTGACCCATGTGGTTATCGGTGATCCGGCTCATCCAGATCTGACTATTGAACGGGTTGATCTGTCGGTTGTCCCGCGCATTGGCTTTTCTGGGATTAGTCCAGCCATTGCCGAACTGCGTCTGGTCAAGCCCAGACTGCATGGGTCTTATTACCAAGGTCGGCTGAGCTTCGGCGCCTTGGATAAACTGTTATTTGCCGCACCCGGCAAAAAGCCCTTCCGGCTGCCGGATATGAATCTGGTGATTGATGATGGCCGGGGGCAACTGGAAAGCGATCTGGGCGCAGTGGCCTTGCAAATAGCAGGCAAGGGCAATCTATCCGGTGGTTTTATCGGCCGCTTGCAGTTTCAAGCGCCCAAACTGACTGCGGATGGGTGCATCACTGGCCCGCTTACCCTGACGAGCAATATTTCAATAGCCGAAGCACGGCCGCGCCTGCAGGGGCCGCTGCGGCTGGCTGGGCTCAATTGCCTGCAGCGCGGGGTGAATTTGCGGCAGGCGCAGCTTCAAATCGATGCCAGGTTTGATGAAACACTGGATGGCGGCGGCGCGAAACTGCGCCTTTCCACCGGCGCTTTGGCCTATGATCAGGCCCATATTCGCGCGCTGGATGGCTGGTCAGAGCTTGATTTTGGCCATGGGGCGCTGATTGGTAACTATGCACTAACCGCCCATAACAGCGTAACCCCGCAGGCCAGCATAGGGGCGCTGACTCTGTCCGGCATGGTGCGCGGTGAGCAAGGGCTGCAACGCTTGGCCTCTGAAGGCACATTGACCGGCCGCGACCTTCGCCCCGGCGCACAGATTGATTCCGGATTGGCGGCAGCGCAGGAGGCGGTGGGTGCGCATCTGGTTGCGCCTTTGCTCGCCCAATTTCGCAGCGCACTCTTTCGCCAGGCATCTGGCAGCCGGCTGGCGGCAGACTTTGCTTTTAGCCGTGATGATAAGGGCACCCATCTGATCGTGCCGCAAGCCGCGATAACCGGTGGTAGCGGTGATCGGGTTCTGACCCTTTCTCAACTGCGCGTGGACCGCGAGACACCGGACAAACCCCAGATCAACGGCACATTTGCCATGGCAGGCGCGGCTATGCCGCATATTTCGGGTTCACTGAGCCCCAGCGGTAAGGGTGGCACTGCGATCCACCTGACTATGCCAGACTATCGCGCTGGCTCTACCCATTTGGCCTTTCCAAAACTGGATTTGATCCGCGCAGCCGATGGCACGATCGCCTTATCGGGTTCAGCCTTGGTCAGCGGCGCAATCCCGGATGGACGGGTCGATGGCTTTGCCTTGCCATTGGATGGACGCTGGAATCCCGGCCGGGGGCTGTGGTTGTGGCGCAAGTGCCAGAACTTCGGCTTTAACCGCCTGACCTATGGTGATCTGGCTCTGGATCGCAATCGGGTAAGCTTATGCCCCGGCCCCGGCGGCGCGATGTTGCGACCCGGGCGCAAGGGCACGCGCATCGCGGTTCAGGCGCCCGGTTTGGCCTTGGCGGGCACCCTGAACGGCACACGCTTGCGCCTCACCAGCGGGCCGCTCAGCTTTATCGGGGGCGAGCCGTTAATGGCCCAAGATGTTAAGGCATCCTTTGGCGGGGATGATGATCCCAGTCAGTTTTCTGTCCGCCAATTGTCCGCAGATCTGGCCAAGGGGGCCAATGGCACATTCGTCGGCGGGCAAGGGCAGATTCATGGCGTTCCCTTGGCGCTGCGCGATGCGGAGGGGGATTGGTCTTTTGCGGCAGGCAAATTGACCGTGAATGGCATCAGTCTGCACCTGATTGATCAAGCCGCCATCCCGCGCTTCTCGCCACTTTTGGTACGCGGGATGACCTTTACCCAAGCCCATCATCAGATGGTGGCTGAAGCGATCTTGCGTGAAGCCAAAAGCGATCGCGCGATTGTTGATCTGCGGATTGACCACGATCTGCAAAGCGGTGTCGGCCGGGCGGTGATGACCCTGCCCGGTGTCAGCTTCGATCATGATTTGCAGCCCGATATGCTGACCCCCTTGGCCAAGGGTATTATCGCCAATGCAAGCGGCACCGTGACGGGGCAGGGGCAAATTGACTGGAGCCGTGAAGCCATCACCAGTTTTGGCCATGTGAGCTCGACGGGACTGGATTTTGCTGCGGCCTTTGGTCCGGCCCAAGGGGTTTCGGGAACAGTGGTGTTCTCTGATTTGTTGGGACTCGTGACGGAACCCGATCAGCGGTTGAAGATCGCCTCTATCAATCCGGGTATCGAGGTTAATAACGGCCTGCTCAGTTTTGCCCTGCAACCCCAAGGGGTTTTGGTAATTAACGGCGCAACGTGGCCGTTTCTGGATGGCAAAATGACCTTGCTGCCCACCCAGATGAAACTGACCGTGCCCGAAGTGCGGCGCTATGTGCTGGAAGTGCGTGGGGTCAGCGCATCACGTTTTGTTGAAAAATTGGACATGGGCAACTTGGCCGCGGATGGTTTGTTCGATGGCACTCTGCCACTGGCATTTTATCCGGATGGCGGCAAAATTGAAGGCGGCTTGCTGATCTCTCGCCCGCCGGGGGGCAATGTCTCATATATCGGAACACTGACCTATAAAGACCTCTCGCCTATCGCTAATTTTGCCTTTAACACTCTGCGTTCGCTAGATTATCGGCGAATGACAGTGACCCTTGACGGGGATCTGAGCGGTGAGATCGTGACCCGCGTTCGCTTTGATGGCGTCCGCCAAGGGCAAGGGGCAAAGCGCACCTTTATCACCCGCCAGATCGGCCGCCTGCCGATCCAGATGAATGTCAAAGTCCGTGCGCCGTTTTTCTCGCTGATATCCAATTTCAAGCGGATGTATGACCCCAGCTATTACAGTGCCCAGATTGTTTCACGCCTAATGGATCAGGCAAAAAAACCATCGCCGCCGGTGCCAGAAAACCCTGCGGCGCCTCAACCAGCCGTTCAGCCTCCAGTAATCGGGAAAAGGCCATGAAACATCGTGAATTGACCGGGATCGTCCCGGCTGCAAGAAACCCACTTATGGAAAGTTCTTGTCATGGAATTTGGCGTGCAAGCCGGATTGGTCTGGTCGCTATAGCCGCTACAACGCTCTTGCTTGGCGGCTGCGTCTCGATCAATGCGCCGGATAAACCGATTGTGATCGAGCTGAATATCAGCATCACACAAGACGTTGCCGTGCGGCTTGAGCAGGATGCCGAAAAGACGATAGACGCGCACAAGGATGTTTTCTGATGGCAGTCAAAATCTCTAGCCCAAAATACGGGATGAAAACGATGGCCGCAGGCTTGGCCGTGGCCTTGCTGGTCAGCGCAAGCGCCGCCATGGCGCAGCGCGATCCTGCCTATGCCTCTGCGCGCGCCATGGGCGATGTGGGTGAGCGGATGGACGGCTATCTGGGGGTGGTTGGCCCCGTAACGCCAGAGCTCAAAAAGCTGGTTGCCGATATCAATATCAAGCGCAAGCAGGTCTATTTTGAACAGGCCCAAGCGCAGCAGGTTACGGCAGAGCAATATGCCTTTTCCGCTGGCTGCCGCGCGATTGATCGCACGGTTCCGGGTGAGAAATATCAAGCCCCCGATGGTTCATGGCAAACCCGCACCACGGCCCCGGCGCTTAAGCATCCCAACTGCCTATAATTTTTCACTCGCCAGCACAGGCATTTGTCGCCTCTGCACCGCAGAATTCCACATCTATTCGGCAGATTGGCTTTACTTGTCTACTACAGTCGGTTGACTCGGCGGCACCCCCT
Source organism: Pseudomonadota bacterium (assembly GCA_041183725.1). Classification (GTDB taxonomy): domain Bacteria; phylum Pseudomonadota; class Alphaproteobacteria; order Sphingomonadales; family Sphingomonadaceae; genus Novosphingobium. The sequence continues at coordinate 5,408 of JBEGLE010000065.1, forward strand.
GCCTAAGGGAGCGGCGCCCTCGGCAGGTACCCGTTGCCCATGCCCCATGTTCCCCCTAAGGGACCATGGTATGAACAACGAAACACCTGCACGAGACTCCATTACGGAGGATGCGCGAATTGATGCGCTCGAACGGCGGCTAAAGGCTGCTCAAGAGCGTGAAAATCAGCGTAACCGACCGGCCGGAGGAGCCCCCGGCGCCGATGCGAATTATCGCATGGGTTCCAAGGTTCTCTCCGAACTGATTGGAGGTATCGGAGGCGGCGCGCTTATCGGCTGGGTCATTGACCATTTTGTCGGCACGTCGCCCTGGGGTCTGTTGGTAATGATGGCCCTTGGGATCATCGTTTCCTTCAGGAACATCATCCGGATTTCAAACCGGCAGTCCGATTGATCCCTATATTGGGATAGCAAGATTGCTGTGTTTTTAAGTGAGCTAAGGGGTTCTGGCGTGGCAGCCGAGCAGGGCAAAGTCGATCCGATGCACCAGTTCACGATCGAGCCGCTTTTCGGCACCGATCACTGGCAAGTTGCGGGTTATCATATTCCCTTCACCAATTCGGCGTTGTGGATGGCGATCACTACGGTGGCGCTGTTTATCTTCGTTTGGGGCGGGATGAAGCGTCAGCTGGTGCCTACGCGCTGGCAAATGGCCGTGGAATCGATGACCGGCTTTGTTGACAGCCTGTTGTCCGCCAACATCGGCAAAGAGGGCAAGAAGTACGTTCCTTACGTCTTCTCGCTGTTCATGTTCATCCTGTTTGCCAATGTTTTGGGCCTTTTGCCGCTGGGGCTGATCCCCGGCGTGCATCCCTTTACCTTTACCAGCCACTTCACAGCCACGGGCGTGCTCGCGATCATGAGCTTTGCCATCGTGCTGATCGTTGGCTTTTGGAAGCACAAGCTTCACTTCTTCTCGCTGTTCATTCCGCATGGCACACCAGTGCCGATGATACCGCTGATCTTCGTGATTGAGCTGGTTTCATTCCTCGTGCGTCCTTTCAGCCTCGGCCTGCGACTGTTCGTGGCCATGATGGCAGGGCACGTTTTGCTGGAAGTGCTTTCGGGCTTTGTTATTTCGGGTATCAACGCGGGCTTCTCGGCCTATGGTATTGGCCCCGTCGTCTCGATCCTCAGCTTTGCGCTGATGATCGCGATCTGCGCGCTCGAAATCCTGGTTGCCGGCATCCAGGCCTATGTTTTTGCACTGTTGACGTCGCTGTACATCAACGATGCCGAGCATCTTCACTAAGTTTCTAAGTTCGTTCTTCACTTCACGTTATTTCAAGAAAAAGGAGTTAGTCTCATGGAACCTGCAAGCGCAAAGCTGATCGGTGCTGGTCTCGCTGCAATCGGTGCCGGCATGGCCGCCATCGGCGTGGGTAACGTTTTTGGTTCGTTCCTCGAAAGCGCTCTGCGCAATCCTGGCGCGGCTGACGGCCAGCAGGGCCGCTTGTTCATCGGCTTCGCCGCCGCTGAACTTCTCGGCCTGCTGTCGTTCGTTGTCGCGATGATCCTGATCTTCGTCGCCTAACGTACAGACTTTGACCTGACCGGCCGGTTCATCCCCGATGGGGTGGCCCGGCCGGCATGGTTATTATTTGAATCTCGCGCAGCGACTGGACTGACAAATGCCACAGATCTCGCAGCTTGCCGAAACCTATGCCAGCCAGATTTTCTGGATGCTGGTGTTTTTCGGCATCATCTTCTTTGTTATCGGCCGGGGTATGGTGCCCAAGGTGATGACCACTGTTGAGGCCCGCGACAACCAGATCGCGGCAGATCTCGCTGCGGCTGAAGCGGCCCGCAAAGCCGCTGATGCTGAGGAAGAATCATGGCGCATTCAGTCAGCCAAGCAGCGCGAGGAAGGCCAAGCGATTATCGCCAAGGCCAAGCTTGATGCTACCAAGGCTTCGGAAAAGCGTCTGGTCAAGGCAAACGCCAAGATTGACGATCAACTGGCCAAGGCAGAATCCGCCGTTGCGGCGGCGCGTGCCAATGCCTTGGGTGAAATCGAAGCCGTTGCGGCCGAAGCGGCCAGCGACATTGTTGCGCGGGTTGCCGGTCTTAAGATCGATGCCAAGGCGGCTGGTGCTGCTGTGAAGGGGGCGCTCAATGCATAATCTCCTGCTTTTGGCCGCTGGTGCTGCCGAACACGGCGAACACGCCGAACCGATCGCTTTGGGTCTGACCCCGCCGATGTGGGTTGCCGCATCAATGGCCGTGCTGATCATCGTGGCCTTAGTGCTCAAGGTTCCGGCTATGCTGACCTCTGGTCTTGATGCCAGCATTGCTGAAATCAAAAAGCAGCTTGATGAAGCCAAGGCCCTGCGCGCCGAAGCCGAAGCGCTGCGTAAGGAATATTCCAAAAAGATCGCGCGCGCCGAAAAGGATGCGGCGGGAATGCTGGAACACGCCCGTCATGAAGCTGACACGATCATTGCCAAGGCGGAAGCTGATACCAAGGCGCTGATTGCGCGCCGGGAAAAGATGGCCAAGGACAAGATCGCCGCTGCCGAACGCGGGGCGATTGATGAACTACGCGCCACGGCTGCTGCTGCTGCTGCTGCTGCTGCTGGCACGCTCATCGCGGCCAAGCACACCGCGAAAGCTGACCAGAAGCTGGTCGATGAGGCTATCGCCGGAAGTTGATTGCTTATGTTCA